>NZ_JBSIPA010000001.1:0-92256 GCF_053574605.1 Caballeronia sp. M23-90
GGTTCGCCAGATCCTTCTGTAGCCGTTCCGGGCCGAAGGTTTGTCGGCTACGCTCGTGAGCTGCACGCACCTGCGCTTCGAGCCGAGACTCCTGCTGCGCGTGCAACGACAGCGGCCGTTTGCGCCAAGCATAGTAGCCACTCGTGGACACGCCCAGGAACCGGCACATCGGCGGCACAGGGTACTGCTGTCGCATCTGCTCAATTGCGCCGTACTTCACCGCGACTCCTTCGCGAAGTACGTTGCAAACTTTTTTAACAGATCGCGCTCCATCTTCACTTCTGCCAACTCTCGCTTGAGCCGGCTCAGCTCCGCCTCGATCTCAGTCAGTGGTTTCTGGGTTTGCCCGACGTTCTCCAGCTTGCCGTCCTTTGCGGCGCGAACCCAGTTCGCCAACGTCTTCATCGATATTGACAATCGACGGGCAGCTTCAGACACGCCCACTCCGTCAGTCATTGTCAGTTTTACTGCTTCTTCACGAAATTCCTTCGTGTACACAGCCTTCGGGATTCGCTTCATCAATGCCTCCATTCCTCAATTCTACGGAATGTTGGCGTCCACTTTTTTCAGCCGACCTCAGTGTCAGCGTGGTGAGCAATGCGCTGCTTCTTCGACTTGGAAACCTCGTCCCCAAAACATATGAAGGGATAGGCGCGCCCTGTCTGCATAAGCGTTAGGCATGCTGAGGTGGATCGGTTCGGATGAGGATGCCTAAAGGCATCCTCATCTTCCGTTTGAAACTCAATACCAGAGTTGGATGCCCACTACGAGCTCCTTGTCGGTCACGGGCTCACCATCGCGCCTGGAAAAATCTGCCGTACGGCCGAAGCGCCGCCCCCAGACAAGTCCGACGTACGGGGCTATTTCGCGACGTACCTCGTAGCGCAGCCGCAATCCGAACCTAATGTCTGATATACCACTGCCAATTTCTCTCTCAGGGTCCGACTTCCCGTACACGTTCAGCTCCGCTTCTGGAGTCAAGAAAAGCCTTTGCGAGAGCAGGAAGTCATACGATGTCTTGAATTGCATCGCTGTTCGGCCCGACGTCCCGATATAGCCCGTAGCCTGGACGTTGAAGAAGTACGGCGCGAGGCCTTCGACGCCAATAGCCGCCCAGTCCCGCGTCGGTCCGTTTCCGAAATCGTGCCTAACGCCGGCTTGCGCATTCCAGTAGGTTGAGTACGCGTGAGATACGAGCGCTTCAACGCGAGCGTCATCGGTCTTCCCATAAAGCCTCTGCCCCGAGCTTTTGAGCCACAGCCTGTTAATATCGCCGCCTAGCCAGGCTTCGGCATCCCACGAAAGGCCCTGACCACCGGCCGACTTTATATACTCAAGTTGATTGATGAGGAGTTGGTGGTAGACGGCGTTGTCGGCCATGTCCATGCCCGGCATGTGCATACCTTGGCTTGGGTTGTTCATGTGAATGGGCGGTTCATCCACCTTTATAATGCGGTTCGCTTGGCCAAGAGAAGGGTCTACGCCCTCCGGGTTCGCAGAACCGCTGCCTTCAGCCTGCGCGGCGCCGGCGTTTTGCTTCGGTTCGGCAGTTGCTGGCGATGTCGGTGATGTGTCAGTCGGCTTCTTGCTAGGCATGTTCATATTCCCCATGCCTTTCATGTCGGGCATCCCGTCCATCTGCGACATATCACCGGCAGCCCAAGATGCTGACGACGCTGTGACCAGAGCGACGCATGCAAGCGATACAGCCCATTTCTGAGTGTCAGCGGGAACGGACACGCGCGATTGATTGAGGCTCATGCAACCACCACCTGACGGAACATGCCCGCCTCCATGTGATACAGCAGGTGACAGTGGAACGCCCACTGCCCTGGTGCGTCCGCCGTGACAAGATAACTCACGCGCTTACTAGGCTGAACGTTTATGGTGTGCTTTCGAACGAGAAACTTCCCGTCCTCATCTTCGAGTTCACTGAACATGCCGTGAAGGTGGATTGGGTGGTTCATCATCGTGTCGTTGATAAGCGTGATGCGTAGTCTCTCGCCGTACTTGAAGACAACGGGCTCCGACTCGGAAAACTTCTTTCCGTCGAACCCCCAAATAAAGCGTTGCATGTTTCCAGTTAGGCGCAGCGTGATTTCCCTGCTCGGCGCGCGGCTGTCAAGCGGACCTCCAACTGTGCGCAGATCGGCGTATGTGAGCACCCTCCGTCCGTTGCCACGCAGCCGTGGTCCCGGGTCGCTGAGAGAGCCTGACACGGTCATGGGTCGGGCATCAACCGATGGCCCCGTGCCTAGCGCGGTTTCTCCCATACCGTTCCCGCCATTCTTACTGCCCATGCCGGACCTGCGATTCATATCGCCCATACCTTTCCCGTTGCCCATGCCCTTCATGTTGGACGTGTCTTCCGCATCACCCATGCCCTTCCCGTCGGACATGCTCTTCATATCACCCGTGCGTTTCCCGTCGCCCATGCCCTTCATGTTCGACATGTCTTCCCCATCACCCATGCCTTGCATATCAGGCATGCCCTTCTTGTCGCTCTTACCTTTTCCATCGTCCATACCCTTCATGTCACCCATTGCTTTGTCGCCGCCCATGTCCGACATCCCGTCCATACCTTGCATATCCCCCATGCCCATGTCATCCATGGTCAACCAAGTCTTCGGGTCGATACGTGGAACAGCGGCCTGCATGCCAGCGCTCGGGGCAAGCGTGGCGCGCGCATACCCACTTCGGTCCATGGATTGGCAGAAGATGGTGTATGCCTTATCGTCAGGTATGTCGACTACGACGTCATAGGTCTCGGCGACAGCAATTCGAAATTCATCGACCGGGACTGGCTTTACCTCCTGGCCGTCAGCCGAGACGACCGTCATCTTCAACCCGGGAATGCGGACGTCAAAGAACGTTTCCGACGAACCATTGATAAACCGAAGTCGTACCTTTTCGCCCGCTCGAACGATACCTGTCCAATTACCCGCGGGCGTAACGCCGTTTGCTAGGTAGGTGTAAGTGGCCCCGGAGACATCGTGAAAGTCAGTCGGATTCATGCGCATTTGGTTCCACATCCGCCGTTTAATTAATGCCGCTTTCATCCCCATCTGCTTCACGTCGTGGAAGAAATCAGGCGCGGTCGGCATCTGATAGTTGTAGTAATCGCTCGAGACTTTGAGCTTCTCCATGATTCGCTCTGGATTCTCATCGGTCCAGTCGCTGAGCATCACGACGTAGTCACGGTCGGTACGAATGCTCTCACCGCTAGCCGGCTCGATAATTAGGGGCCCATAGAGCCCCGTTTGCTCTTGGAATCGACTGTGGCTGTGATACCAGTACGTTCCTGCCTGCCGCACGAGAAAGTTATATGTGAACGTCTCGCCTGGTTGAATGCCTGGAAAGCTAATACCGGGCACGCCGTCCATGCCAAACGGCACAAGCACACCGTGCCAATGGATTGAAGTCGGGACAGCGAGCCGATTTGTGACGCGCATTGTGACTTCGCTACCCTGCTTCCATCTGAGTGTCGGCGCCGGAATCGAGCCGTTGACGGAAGTGCTCGGTCGAGTGCGGCCTGTGTAGTTGATAGGAGTCGAATCGATTGTGAGTTCAAAGTGCGTGCCGCTCAGTTCATGAGGTCCGCTCTTGGAGTTAGCCGCTCGGCTAACCAACGGCCACGCTCCGACCCCGGCGACCAAACCGCCCGTAGCCAGACCCTGCACAAACCGACGCCGCCCCACGTTGTTGGCTTTAGGAACGTTGGGGAAAGTTACCTTACTCACGTTTGCATCTCCTAACAAAAAAATAGTCCCACTGGGCCGTCCCTGTAACGGCGAAACTGTACGTTCGGGAACGACACAAAAATTCCCGCCGTTGCTACCTGCTCAAGTGAGCGCCGTGGTAGAGGCCAAACAAAAACCGGTCAGTCGACCCGGACAAGCCACACAACGCAAGCAATGTGCCGTCGTGAGGCACTTCTACATTGCTTAAGGATGAGATTAACGTCACAGCACGCTGTTGAAAAGGAGAAATCGGCTTCTAAATTTCAGATGGCAAATAAATGGCAAAACGGTAACCCAGACGCAATCTAAAAGACAGACTGTAAAGGTTGACCATCGACAAAATCATCAGGTATGCTTTAATCTGTCTCGCACAACGGATGCCGTAAACTAAGTCTCCGACAATCCGTCTATATTTTAATTATTGATAGATGAATGCCATCCGTGTTCAACATAAACAAACCGTCGGCGTGGTTTCTATTTTGGCTTTCCCCTTTTAGCGGCTAATTTGGTGGTAGAGACTTTGGCCGATTGGATCTGAACTGCGTCGGTAGTGTCGATGAAAGCAAGCCAACCGTTTTTAAGTGCTGAGAGCAAGCTGGAGCATAAACAAGTCGAAGCAGGAAAGTCTATTAATCGCAGCGGCGTCATATCCGGATAAACACGTGCGTCGAAAGGCTACCGCAGATGAATGCTGTTTCAATCGCGAAAATCGGTTTAGGATTTTCCTTAAATTCGTTTCGCGAGAGAGGGTATGTCCAGAATTTAGCTAAATTCCCACTTAGAAATTTAGTTTTGCTAATTGAACGCTGTGAACGCAAGTGCGTGGTTAAATAGCCGAGAATAGCGTGGGCGACGCCGTGGAAGAATTATTGAATATCTCTTGAGGCCGGCCGCGCTCTCTGTGGTCGATAGGCTTCGCCTTTGCAGTATAGCTACAAGGTGGCATGAGAACTGTTCTTACTTGAATGAACCGACTTCGAAAAATGATGTACGTCACAGAAGCTAAGTATGATTTACGGCAGAGAAGTCAAAATCATCATTCAGTTGCCGTCATATTAGAGAACAACCACAAAACGCGGCCGTCATGTCGAAGCGCCCACAAAAAGACTTCCATTTGATCGTACTCATTGTTTATCTCGAACCGGGTCACCCGTCCATGTTCAGCGAACAATGACGTATTATCCAATCAAAGGCGATGCGCATGAAAAGGGATAACGAAAACGCTGGATACGTGCGGCTTTTGGCCGAACTTGCTGCTGACAGGAAGCTCACGGTTGCGTATGTGAAAAATGCGATGGAAAGCGTCAGTTGCCCGGACGAAAAAGGAAGCGCGCTGATCGCGTTACGTTTGGTCGCGGAAGCATACGGCGGGCTCGGCGCCGTTGCGAGGGCAACCGGTGTGAGCCGTGCTACCGTTTATCGATCGTTGTCTGCTGACGGAAATCCAAGACTAGATACTCTGCTTGCCCTGTTGCGTATCGTCGGTTTGAGACTTTCAGTGGAGAGTGCAGTCCCATCAGTTCAACTAGAAGCACTGAAAATAGGCGCACCGAAGCGCAATCGCGACTCAAGTTCCGATTAAGGCATGCTTCGCGGTAGTACAGGTCGCTTAATAACAACGCTAGTTTATCCTGCTCCGGGGCAGAGAAAGTAGGTGAAACCTTTAAATGTCGCAGACACCGTGAATCGACAGAGCGTTACCCCGGTCGGCTAAGACATTATGCGCTCAGGATGCCAACAGCTATGCGGCGCGGCCATAACCATCCAAGAATGCAAGGTTTATAATTCTTTGACAGCTTAATCGGTACTCCGAGTCAATCTTGGCCCTTTGGAAGCTACGTGATTCTGCCGCTGTTTCACGTTCTGCTGTTCTGTTTGCCGCAGACGGCCAGGTGCCGAGCCATGAATTGTCAGCTTTAACCAGGCATCCCTAAGCTCATTGATGCGTATGTCGGTGATGGCCCCCAGTGTGCCGGATTACTCCGGCAGACGGAAATTTGCGACTAGACTCGTCTGCGGTGTTTATCACGACCATCCGACCGAACGGAACCCGACAGGTATTCGAGCTGGCGGACCGTGGCGGCTATCTGGAATCCATTCAAGAAATTCCGGAGCCGCACGCATTCAAAGCCAACGTTCGACTGGCGGATGGCAAGCATGAAGTGGAATTCGAAGAACACGAGCACCGCGATAAAGCGCGGGACGCAACGACTCGTGACCACAACATCCGGTCTGCCTACATTCACGTCATAGCGGATGCGGCGGTTGCAGTGCTGGCTATCATCGGTCTTGTTCTGGCACGCACGTTTGGGTGGCTTTGGACGGACCCGCTTGCCGGCGTCATTGGCGCATTGGTTGTTGCAAACTGGTCCTACGGTTTGATGCGAGACACTGGCGCAATTCTGCTCGACATGAGCCCCGACCAGCGGATGGCGAGAATGTGCGTCGTGCGATTGAAGGCAACGGCGACAATGTTGTCGACCTGCACGTTTGGCGGGTCGGACCTGGCCATATGAGCGCGGTGGTGTCGGTTACCACCAACGAGTCGCAGCACGATTCACGTTTTTTCCACGCGATTCTCGAACGTTTCAAAGGACTCTCGCACGTCACAGTCGAAGTACAACCCGCTCAGGCCGCGAGATGATGCTCCGCAACCAGTCCGAAAGGCACTGTGAAGTCACAACATGCCACGCGTCGACGTTTTTAGCGGCTGGTTCGCGGCGAGAGGATTAAGCCCTTGCCGATTGCGCCGCCCACAACTTAAACCACTGAAGAATTGTCCGAAGTCAGGGAACATGTTCGTGCGCTAAGAAGACATGCCCCCCATAGCACACTCGGAAACGAACACACACGCGTTGCGGCTCGAACGACCGCAGCCTATTGTTTTGCCCGCGGAATCTTTGAACCATCCGAAGCGCCGAATGTCCCTCCTTAGCCGGCTGATACAGCAATTTTCGGTGGCGTTCCCACGGCGCGAGGCCATTGCGGACTTAAAACCTTAAATGAACAAAACCGCGTACTTCGACAGTTCTCTCGCCGACGCGGTTTGCAGGCGGGCGTTCGCGGCAAGACTGGATATGACTCTCAAACGTTTAAAGATACCTTCGAAGCGTGTTGCTCAACGTCTTGGTGTCCCGGAGCACGACGTGACTCTATGGCGCGCCGGCGTGACCGTCCCGACGGGCGTCCAATGTCGGGGCCTTTCCGAACTGCTTTGCGTCGACGTCGCGTGGCTTTGTGTAGGTCAAGCGTAGGACGAGTATGTGTTGTACCCCGAAAGACAAATTCCGTCAGCGGACGTCATAACGCGCGTGTACTGTACATCTCGGGCCGCAACAACTTCAAGGGCGTTGCAAATTTAGCCCCGGCTTCACCAGGTTTGTGGCACGGGAACAATCATCGCCAAGAGAGAGGTCGTCCCTTCGTTCCTGAATCTCACAGCCGTATCGGCTGACATTCACCGCGCTCGTGCGAGAGGCCATCAACACGCGATATGCGGTGTTCGCATCAAGCGGTTGCGCCGTGGAATTTCGCCGCCTTAAGGCGAAGCGCATTTCCAATTACCGAAACGGAACTCAACGCCATCGCGGCGCTGGCGATAATGGGACTCAGCAGCAGGCCTAGCCATGGATAGAGAACACCAGCCGCTACGGGTATTCCAATCAGGTTATAGGCAAACGCGAAGAACAAGTTCTGGCGAATGTTACGCATCGTCGCTACGCTCAGCAGTCGCGCTGTGGCAATTCCGCGAAGGTCCCCTTTGACCAGCACGACACGGGCGCTATTCATCGCGACATCGGTACCCGTTCCCATTGCGATGCCGACGTTCGCTTGCGCCAGCGCAGGCGCATCGTTGACGCCATCGCCGGCCATTGCGACCACATGCCCTTGCTGCTGCAGCGTTTGAACGAATTTGTACTTGTCTTGCGGCAGGACGCCGGCCTCCACGCCATCTAACGTCAGCGCCTTTGCGACCGCGTTAGCTGTTACAGGGTTGTCGCCGGTGACCATGATTATCTTGATACCAGAATTTCGAAGCAGACGAACAGCTTCCGGCGTCGACGCCTTTACGGGGTCGGAAACCGCTAGGTAGCCAGCCAGTTTTCCGTCGACAGCCAAATACATAACCGTCTGTGCGTCTGCTCGCAGCCGGTCCACATCAACGCTTGCAACCGCGTAATCGGCTTTCGCTTCGTCCATCAAGCTCGCATTGCCGAGTAAAACCGTCCGGCCTTCCACTGTTCCGCGTACCCCTTTACCGGTCACCGAGTCAAACGACGAAACGGAAATCAACGCTACGTTGCGGTCGCGCGCACGCGTGACGATGGCCTGTGCTAGCGGATGCTCACTCTGTCCTTCAAGGCTGGCGGCGTACGCCAAAACAAGCTCTTCGGCGAAACCGTTGAGAGCTGTAACCGTCTGCACCTGAGGTTTTCCTTCCGTGAGCGTTCCCGTCTTGTCGACCACCAGCGTATCGACCTTCTCCATCAGCTCCAGTGCTTCCGCATCCTTAATCAGAACGCCTTGTTTCGCACCTCTGCCGACGCCGACGATAATCGATACTGGTGTGGCCAAACCGAGGGCGCAAGGGCACGCGATTATCAACACGCTGATTGCGACCACGAGGGCATGAGAAAGCGCCGGCGCGGGGCCCCAAATTGCCCACACAATAAAAGACATGACAGCAATTGCTATAACAGCCAGCACGAACCATCCAGACACTTCGTCGGCCAGCTTTTGAATCGGCGCTCGGGACCGCCCTGCCTCCGAGACCATTTCGACGATTCGTGCGAGTAGTGTCTCAGACCCGACTCTCTCGGCTTTCATAAGGAACGAGCCGGTCTGATTTACGGTAGCGCCGGTTGCTTTGCTACCGACTACCTTTTCAACCGGCATGGCCTCCCCGGTAATCATCGACTCGTCGACGCTTGACCGGCCTTCAATTACCAACCCATCGACCGGGACCTTCGACCCGGGCTTGACGCGAAGGGTGTCACCAACTGCAACAGCATCAAGCGGAACCACCTCATCTGCGCCATTCGCTCCTACTCTGACCGCAGTATTTGGGGCTAGCTTTAACAAGTCCTTTAGTGCGGTTGAGGTTCGCGAGCGCGCCCGAAGCTCCAGCACTTGTCCGAGCAAAATCAGCGCGACAATCAAAGACGCGGCCTCAAAATACAGTGGCAACTGCATACCTTGCCGAAAAGCCTGAGGAAGGCTCGCGGGGAAAACTAAAACGTAAAGGCTGAAGAAATATGCTGCGCCGACGCCGAGACCCACGAGGCTAAACATATTCAACTGCCAAGTCATAAACGATTTCCAGCCCCGCTCGAGAAACGGCCAGCCCGCCCACAACACCACCGGCGTAGCCAGTAAGGCCTGCGCATATTGAGCCCACGACATGGACTCGACGAGTGGAAGTCGCAGAGTCGCTGCCAAGCGATTGATGACTCCGTTTAGGTCTGGAAGCCGAAGGTCATGACCCATCGTCAACCACAGCAATGGTACCGAGAGAACTAGCGCAACCCAGAAGCGGCGAGTCATGCTCGTCAGTTCCGCTGAAGACTCCTCTTCCGCGACGGGCATGACTAGCTCTAAGGTCATGCCGCAGATAGGGCAGGAACCTGGATTCGGCAACCTTATCTGAGAATGCATTGGACACGTGTAGACAGCGTCATGTCCTGGCGCTGGCGTATGCAAGGCAGAAATCGGCAAATTCGTGGAAGTCATATTGCGTCCGGAGTGTGGTCCCGCATTTTTTGCGATTCGCGTAGCGCATGAGAATTTCAAGCTCAATCGGGCCCCTCAAACCGTTCACTGGCAAGCTCGACGCGCTCGGAAGAAAAAGTTGTCAGGCGCCAGCGGGAATCGTGAAGGTCACCGTTGGAACGAAACGGTGCGTTCGGGTCGCGTAGTCCTGCCAAGCTTGCCCGAATTGGAAAGCCGACTTCTTCTCTTCGCTCAACGCGAGCCGAACGTACATCATCACCAAAATCCCGAACATGACCAACGTAAGCAACGTGGCCCATTGCAGAAGGAACCCAAACATCACGAGCACGAAAGCGACGTATTGAGGATGCCGGACTCGCTGGTATGGCCCAGCCGTGGCAAGCTCGTTTCTCCGCTGTGCGCTGAATAGCACGTGCCAAGAAACACTCAGCAGGTAGAACCCGCCCAGAATGAACACGAAACTTAGAACGTGCGGAATTCCAAGGTGCGGATTTCCATGACGCCCCGACATCATCCACCAAATATGCCCCGCGTCGTGCGAAAAGAGATTAGTCTGCGGAAAGCGCGGTTCAAGCCAACCTGACAGCAGATAAACGGTGAGGGGAAAACCGTACATTTCAGCAAACAACGCGATGATGAACGCCGAAAAGCCACCGAAGGTCCGCCAATCGCGAAACCTGGTGGGCTTGAAAAAACTGTACGCGAAAATGATGAAGAATAGGGAGTTGATAACGACCAAGTGCCAAAGTCCATAATCACTAGCTGAGGGTGCCATCGTGCTCTCCCTTAGCTTTGACCGCCTCAACCCTGGTATGCGCGTTGTGGTTTTTTCCATGGTGCATGAATACGTGCATCAGCGGACAGGACAGCAACAGTACAAAGGGCAACGCACCGAGAAAATGGCTGCGGTGTTCCGAAAACATAAAGAAGAAAGCAATCGCCGCGAACCCGAGGAACACGATTGCGCCTCGGGATTTCCAGAACGGTTGTGCTTCGTCGGGATGCGTATTCATTCCAAGCTCCTTAGGCAGCGTGCTTTTCCGTGGGTTGCGGCTATTCTCCGTACATAACTCATCATGCTACGAGCACATCAAAATTGAGCACTTCGCCCAGTACGGATGAGCTATGGGCAAGTGCTTAGGACGCCTGCATCTTGCTCGCCGCGGTTCACGTTTTTACGACGCTTCGCAACGCGCTGCAGACAAGTTCTCGGCGAACTCTGTAACTACAGTAGGCCCAAAAGCAACTATTTTCTTGTCTCAAGTCAATTAAAAGCGGATGGTGCTCGTCAGGTTCCCAAAGACCGTCGTTGCAATCGTTTTTTCGCAACGACGCGGGCCACGGTGCCAGCGTCTGCCCATGTTTAATTGATTTGCGTCACTAAATATGTGCGTGCAAGGCATACACTTTCAGTGTTAGTTCAACCGTAGCCAGCCGGGTTTACACCAGCCAACCTACGATGTTTGCAACAAGAATAGGTCAACAAGGCGGCAATTGCGGTTGCAGCGGACCTTATACGACCCGCAGGAGTTCTAATGCGTGCCATTTTTCTGAGTCTGATAACGCTTGTCCTGCTTTCTCTTACCGGCTGCGGTTATAACTCCATCCAAAGCAAAGACGAGCAGGTGAAAGCAAGCTGGTCAGAAGTGTTGAACCAGTATCAACGTCGGGCTGACCTGGTTCCCAACCTCGTCAATACGGTCAAGGGCTACGCCAACCAGGAAAAGGACGTGTTCATCCGCGTGACTGAGGCTCGTGCGAAAGTCGGCTCCGTTCAAGCAAGCTCTGAACTCGTCAACGACCCCCAGGCTTTCGCAAAATTCGAAGCGGCACAAGCGCAATTATCGTCCACGCTGTCGCGGCTTTTGGTTGTGTCCGAGAATTATCCGCAACTGAAGTCAGATGCAAATTTCCGTGACCTGCAAGCTCAGCTTGAGGGAACTGAAAATCGCATCACCGTTGCACGAAACCGTTACATCAAGGCGGTGCAAGACTACAACGTGGCCATACGTTCGTTCCCGTCCAACCTTACGGCTAAAGCGTTTAACTACAACGAAAAAGCAAACTTTTCGGTGCAGAACGAAGCGGAAATTGCGCGTCCCCCGGTGGTAGATTTCAATGCGCCACCGCAGCCGGCCAGCGGAGCCACGAAATGAACACGAGAAGAGCGCTGAGGGTACTGCTATTAATTTTCGCGGCGATTTGGTCGTATGCGGCGAGCGCAGATACACCAATTCCCGCACTGACGGCACGGGTGACGGATGAAACATCTACATTGACGAGCGAGCAACGCTCGTCACTTGAACGAAAGTTGCAAGAGTTCGAGGCAAAGAAAGGAAGTCAAATCTCCGTCCTCGTTGTGACTTCCACTGAACCTGAGACCATCGAACAATACTCGCAGCGCGTCGTCGAACAGTGGAAGTTGGGACGAAAGAGCATCGACGATGGAGCCCTTCTTATCATCGCTAAAAATGACCGCACCCTCCGTATCGAGGTGGGTTATGGCCTCGAGGGCGCGCTCAACGATGCCACGAGCAAACGCATCATTAGTGAAACCATCGTGCCAAGCTTTAAACAGGGTGACTTCTACGGCGGCATCGATGCGGGCCTGGACAGCATGATGAGCGTTATCGATGGTGAGCCATTGCCGCAGCCGACTCAGCGCGCGGGAGGAATCGACGGAAATCCGATGCGTTATCTACCTGCTCTTTTCGTGATGACAATTGTCATCGGAGGCGTCCTTCGAAGCCTGCTAGGACGCCTCCCTGGCGCTATTGTGACAGGAGCGGGGGTAAGTGTTGTCGCGTGGTTTCTATCAAGCGGTATTTTAATCGCGATAGTTGCAGGCGCAATTGCACTTGGGTTCACATTATTCGGTAGCGGGCTTGGCGCATACGTTGGAGGGCGGGCTATCGGGGGGCAGGGTGGCAGGCTTGGCAATGGGTCCGGCCGTGGGGGATTCGGCGGCGGCGGCGGGAGCTTTGGCGGCGGCGGCGCATCGGGAAGGTGGTAACCATGAATCTAAAACGTGTGTTCAAACATTTGTTGATGAACCGGTGGAGAGTCGCCCTTGCCTTTCCACCCCGTACCTTATCGGCAATAGAAGACTCAATTGCGGTAAGCCATAAGGCGCATGCGGGGCAGGTGCGGTTTGCAGTCGAGGGAGCGCTTCACTCCGCTTTGCTGCTGAAAGGTGAAGATGCGAGAACACGGGCAGTCGAAGTCTTTTCTGAACTGCGGGTCTGGGACACCGAACAGAACAACGGGGTGCTCATCTATCTCCTTCTTGCTGACCGCGACGTAGAGATAGTTGCTGACCGAGGAGTGCACGCGAAGGTCGACGCGAGCGAGTGGGAGTCGATTTGCCGGTCGATGGAGGAAGCGTTCCGCCACTCAAGGTATGAGTCGGGTGTCGTCCAGGGGGTCGGTGACGTGACGGCCCTCTTGCAAAGACACTTTCCAGCTTCTCTCACGCCCTTCGAGGAACTGTCGTCCGACCCGGTATTGCTCTGACGCTCCCTAAGAACGGCGCAACGTTCGTGATTGCCGCTTGATCTGTATAGCTCATACCAATCAATAGCCCGTCGTGCTCGCAAAGCGAACGAGCTTGTTCGCTAATTCTGCGCACTGGCGGACTTCATAGACTCTTGTGCCGCCGGCTTTTGAAGGAGACGCCTGCGTATCATATCTCTTACGGGCGCTACCACGTACTCTTGAAAATACACAGCGGCGACAACAGTCCCGACTAAATAGAGCGGATACGTCGCCATGCTCGGTAAAACGTCTTTCGACGCTGCGACGCAGGCAGAGAAATGTGCGGCGCAATTCAGTGGTGACTCTCCTATAGAAAATAGCTTCAGCGCTTTCATCAACACAAGAAAGATAGGCGCATGAATCGCGAATATTGATAGCGCGGCGTTACCGAGTCTCACTGAGAGTTTTGCAAATCCCACAGGCAGCGCAGCCGGCGCGCACACAATGACCAATGCCATTTCAGCAGGCATCAAAGCGCCGTTGTGGACAATGTATCGCCAGAACAACGCGCCGTCTGCGACGAGCCACGCGGCAGCTGCGAAACTGAGGGCAACGAAAACGAGGGTAAGGAATCGTCGACCTGCAGTCGCGGTGAACAGGCTCAACCGTTGCTCGCGATACAGGCCATACAAAACAATGCCGCTCGCAAATTCCGGCAATCGCAGCAATGGATTTCTGGTGACTATTCCCACCGCTACCGGGCCGAACCAATGCATGCTACTCGCCACAATCGGTGGAACCATGTACGCGACCCACAAGAGCAACAATAGCAGGGCCTTCTTTCTAAACGCCATTATCCGAGGCGCGAGGAAGGGAAAGGTGATGTAGAAAAAAAGAAGAGTCGCTAACGACCATGACGATGGATTCACGGAACCGTAAGGCGGGTTCCAGACCTGCACCATCACAAGATTCAGAACGAAATTGAACGCCGTCGCTGTTTGACCTAGATGAACCAGCTCGTCGCCGCCGTCGCTTAGTGAAAGGGTGGCAAATTCACTGAATGCACGCGTGCCGGCCACCGAAACGAGTAACACAAGTGCTAGCGAAAACAGGTGGATGGGATACAGATTTGACAGCCGCTTAACAAAGAACGCTCGCGTTCCACCGCGAAGGTCCGACGACTGAGCGAAATATACGTGCGTCAGAATAAATCCGGACAGCAAGAAAAAGGTACTGGTTGCGAAGCCGCCCAAATTCAAAAGTTCCACGAAAGGAATCTGCGCGCTCTGCGGATACTGATGAATCGAGTGAAACACCATCAGATAGACGGCTAGGAGAAATCGCAGGAGGTCGAGCCCGACAAACTTGTTCTTCACTTTTCCTCTCGGGAATTTGGTCGCAATGGACATTGATGGAACGTCACCAAATGCCCGCGCTAGTTTTGACACTTAGCCGTCTTCCAGTGCTTCAACGTACACCGTGACCGCGCTTCAAGTTGTGCGACGGACCACAATTGTCGTAACGACCCAACGGCCTTTTCTTTCCATGCAGTCCTATTTAAATCGCTATCATCCACCTCACTACGACGAAGTTATAGAAAGGGTTTTTCACGATAGGCCGTTGGTGGGTCCAAATCCTCCTCAATAGGCGGCAACTCGTCGCGCCCAATGACAAATAGATGACTAAAATGTAATCCCGTCGCCATCTTCGGGCGGCCGGCTGAAGGGAGATTGCACTGCTGGCGAGCGGGCGCCGCGACACCCCCGTGATTGCTTTGACCGACCGTCTTTTTCAATTCATCGATTTGCATTCGGTCGCACATTTGCGGCGCGCCAGCGCAGTCCTTGCAGTGGACGGTCTTGTGCCGTGCGCATTTAAAAACTATGGCGGTCCATCGAATGCCGACTCGACGCACGAACACGTCTCATCGGGGACACAAACCAAAAAAAACCGAGCACAGGGCTCGGGCAAAAGCAAATACCTGTCACCAGCATCATCGGCAGCATGATGCATAAGACAAGCATTTGCCGCGTGTCAATAAAGCTATGCGGTTCGTTCTCGCTTACTCTGTACCAGGCAAAGGGCTTGATACGAGTACAGCGGCGACGGCGACAACGCCAATTAACACCCACGATTCAACGTGCAAGATTGTCGAGAACCGCTTAAGGGGCCCCTTATGACTTACCTCACTGTTTCTCAGCGACCCCAAAAGCGATGGCATTTCAAAGAAACGATTGTGTCCGCCCAACCCGGCCGCTATCAGCACGAGAACGAGCTTCAGAATGAGAACCTGTCCGTACCAGGAACCCAGCAAGTTTTCGGGAGCACTCACCCCACGCCAGCCGTTATAAGCGCCCGTCGCGAATAAGGCGATAAGGGCGATGGTGGCTGCATCGGACACCGACTGAACGAACGAGGCACCACCGGACAAATCCTCTCGTCCTGCCTTCATCATCCCCGGATTCACGATAAACGTCGCGGCGAAAACAATGCCGACCCAAGAACTGATGGCGATGAGGTGGACCCAGTCGGCCCACACGGGCAGGCTTAACGTTCCCGCATCGACCGGATGACCGCCGTTACTTTTTGCCAAGGCGACGCAAGCAACCAAGAGCCAGATAAGGGGCTGAAACCGAATGGTCCGCTCCCGCGTGCGGATGACCGACAGACCGATAAGAAGGACCAGTAGCCCGGCACCGATTGCCCAGACGTGACCGAACTGGGTCGACCTCAGCATCGAAACGACTGCGGGCCACGCGTCAA
Source organism: Caballeronia sp. M23-90 (assembly GCF_053574605.1). Lineage (NCBI taxonomy): Bacteria > Pseudomonadati > Pseudomonadota > Betaproteobacteria > Burkholderiales > Burkholderiaceae > Caballeronia > Caballeronia sp. M23-90. Next base: position 15,708 of record NZ_JBSIPA010000001.1, read on the forward strand.
GTATCGGTAGTTCACTCATCAGGGCGCAATGAACCCAGAAGGCACCAGCGCTCGCGGCGAGGGTCAGGATAGCCGAAAGCGTGAACGCGGTGGCGAGGCGGCCGTTGACCTGCAGTCGCCAGCCGGACTCAGCGCCTCGCAGCCATCGCGCGCTCAGCAAAACACCCACCAAGCTGGCAAAGCTCAGACTCTGCAGCGCAAGAAAGACCAAGCGCGCGATTTCGAGAGGCCCGAAGCTCATTTACTTCACCGAAAACTTGTACGTGCCTTTGGACTTGTGACTGTCGCCAGTCATCACTGCCCATTGCACAGAGTACGTGCCGGCGCCAAGCTTCGGAATCGCCAGCGTGAGCACCTTCTTATCCGCCGCGTCGATTTTTGCCTTGCCTTCGCCAATCGCAGTGCCGCCTGCGTCTGCAACTTTGATAGTTGAGAACGCAGGCTCAAGGTCTTCATTGAACGTGAGGCGCAGATTTGGCGGCGCAGTGTCGACGATAGCATTGGCGGCAGGCTCCGCGTTCTCAAGCTTGCCGTGCGCGAAAGCCATTGCCGGCGCTAGCGCGACCAGGGCAGCGGCGGCAAGCCCAACGGCTGTTTTCTGATTAAAAAGCTTCATTCGGATTTATCCTGTCAGTGGGTGGCGCATGGCACGCCGCGAGAGACGGGCCACGCGAACGAAGGCTTCACTTCTTTTCGAGCTTGGTCACCGTCAACGCGCCGTTCACCTCTTCGGCCACAAAGTCAATTTTGTCGCCGACCTTGACCTGCGAAAGCATCGCCGGGTCCTTCACCTTGAATGCCATCGTCATGCCTTCCATGCCGAGATTCTCCAGAGGACCGTGCTTGATGGTCATCTTCCCGGTCGACATGTCGACTTTCTTGACTTCACCGTGCGACATCGCCGAATTTGCGGCACCACTTTTCATGGCGCCGCTGGACATGTCCATGTTGCCCATCTCACCAGCGGCATAGGCCGCGCCCGAGGTCGCGAAGACAGCGCCCACCATCATCGATACGATTGCTTTTTTCATCTCGTGCTCCGTCCATTGCGTTAAAAAGGACCCGCGCGTCGCGCGAGGCAAACTACTCATGCGTCAGGCATTTCACCCGTGTACTCAAATGCAACCGTTCCCTTGGGGTGCTTGAACCAACCTGGGTCTCGGTAGTCGTTGCGAGCCAAGCCCTCGCGCACCTTGACCACGCTAAACATTCCCCCCATTTCGAGCGGACCGAACGGGCCCGTGCCTGTCATCATCGGAATCGTGTTGTCTGGAAGCGGCATTTCCATTTCGCCCATCGCACCGCCGGCGCTACCCATCGCCATGTAGTCGGGAACCAGCTTGTTGATGCGCTTGGCCAGGTCCTTCTGCTGGACACCGATGAGGTTCGGCACCTGATGACCCATCGCATTCATCGTGTGGTGCGACTTATGGCAGTGAAACGCCCAGTCACCAGGACGATTCGCGGTGAATTCGATTGCCCGCATCTGCCCTACGGCGACGTCAACGGTGACCTCCGGCCAACGCGCGCCAGGTGGTATCCAGCCGCCGTCGGTTCCCGCGACTTCGAAGTGATAGCCGTGCAGATGGATGGGGTGATTGGTCATCGTAAGGTTGCCAAACCGAATCCGGACCCGGTCACCCATACGTACGGGAAGGTGGTCAACGCCGGGGAACACGCGTGAGTTCCATGTCCACATGTTGAAGTCCGTCATTTCATTCACACGCGGCGTAAAGCTTCCCGGGTCAATGTCATAAGCCGACATAATGAAAACAAAGTCTCGGTCGGCGTGCATGATATTCGGGTCTTTCGGGTGAACAATGAACGTCCCCATCATTCCCATTGCCATCTGCACCATTTCATCAGCGTGGGGGTGGTACATGAACGTTCCGTGCTTCTCCAGCTGGAATTCATAGACAAACGTTTTGCCGGGCGGGATGTGCGGCTGGGTCAGGCCACCGACTCCGTCCATGCCGGACGGCAACAACATGCCGTGCCAGTGAACTGTCGTGTGCTCCGGCAGTTTGTTCGTGACGAAAATGCGAACCTTGTCCCCCTCTACTGCCTCGATGGTCGGTCCTGGGGCTTGGCCGTTATAACCCCAAAGATTCGCCTTCATGCCCGGCGCCATTTCGCGCACCACGGGCTCCGCCGTCAGGTGAAATTCCTTCCATCCGTTGTTCATGCGCCAAGGCAGCGACCATCCATTAAGCGTCACGACGGGGTTGTACGGCCGCCCGTTGGGCGGCGCAGGCGGCGGTTGCATATTCACACTCGACATCGTTGCCGCCTCAGGCAATGACGCCGCGCCAGCCTTGCTGACAAGGGCAGCGCCAAGCAACGCCGCACCGGAACCGCCGATAAAATTTCGACGAGAGACCATTTCACTTACCTTCTGTATTTGTGGGGGACGCTGGTTGCGTTTTGGATTCGGGCATCGGTCGCAATTGCGCGACCGCAACCGCTGGCAAGCGGCCACCCACCGCCTGCTGCAGGTCGGTCTCCGCTATCCAATATTCCTTGAGCGCATCGATGTAGCTGTTGACCGCGCCAACCTGCTCGCGAGAATCAGCAAGCAGTTCGAACACGCTCGCCAGCATGCCGTTGTAACGCAGCAGAAGCTCATCCGAGATGGTTTTGCGAAGCGGCACGACCTCGTCGCGGTAGTGCTTTGCGACGTCGTAATCGCTGACATACGCGGAGTACGATTCGCGCACCTCAGAACGCGCATTCACCGCCGTTTCTGCGAGTCGATTAGCGGACTGCATATACACGGCCTGTGCTCGCCCGACTTTCGCGCCACCCCAATCAAACAGAGGTATCTCGACACTAATGTCAAAGCCGTGGAGGCGCCCCTTATCGGTTTCGAAATTGTTCTCGTATCCGACGTCGAGCGCGTTGATGAAACGGGTCGCCTGTGTGAGCCCCAATGAGGTTGCGACCGCTTGGGTCTGCAGTTTCGCCGCCTGTATGTCCAGGCGGTTTTGCATGGCGAAGCGCTCAAGGTCGTGCAGCTCGGGACGGTCTTTCGGAAGGTGGGGCAGACGCTCGGGCAACTGGAATTGAGCGCCAGCGCCCCACAAGCCCATCAGGCGCGTCAATTTCTCTCGAGCGGCGACGCTTTCCTGTCGGGTCTTGGCGAATTGAGCGACCGAATCCGCGTAGAACGCCTGCTCACGCGCGTAGTCAAGCTTGCTAAAGTTGCCTGCCTGCTGCATGCGCGAAGCCAGTTCGGCAACGGCTTCCGCCGAATCCTTGACCTGCTGCGCGTAGGCGACTGACTGTTGCGCCGCGACTGCGCTCACATAGGCGCGCCTGGTGTCGGCTGCAACTTTCAGCATCGCATCGGCGGTCAGCAGCTTCGTCTGCTCAAAGCGTCGGCTTTCAATACGTGTGGCCAACGGCAGCGTAAAGATACTCAGGATGCCAAGCGAGAACGTACGATTGATACTCAAATCGTTGCTGGAGTGCGTGCGACTGAACGAGAAGCCTGGGTTCGGCAACCGCCCGGCTTGCACAAGGTCGGCTTCGGAAATACCCAGGTCACCATATGAAGCCTGCAAGCCGCGATTGTTCAAGAGCGCGACCTGGACCGCGTCATCCATGCTCAACGGCTGTGCTAATAGTTCCCTGGTGCGCTTGAAGACCGAATCTCTATCGGCATCCGTTTTGACAATAACTGCGTCCTTCCCAAGCCGCTCAGATGCGACATTGGATACGGTATTGAAGCCACCGTCCTTGGAGAATGTTGTACAGCCGGCAAATAGGGCAACGACGCTGACAGCCGCAACGAGCCGACCAGAAGCAAAGAGTTGCGGCTTCATTCACCCATCTCCCCGTTGTTCATCTTCATTCCCCGCTTTCCGACAGAAGTTGGCTGCGAACCGGTTTCAGGAGGCATCTTCGAATGGTCCATGCCTGGCATGCTGTCGCTGCCCGAACCCCCTTTCATATCACCCATACCCTTCATGTCGCTCATGCCCTTCATGTCACCCATGCCTTTCATAGATTCGGGGTTGGCTGAGCCCATCGGCATTGTTGAATGGTCCATTTCCGCCATGCCATTTCCTTTCTCGGAAGAAGGCTGAGGGGTTTCTTTCGAAGGCTGCTTTTTATCCATGCCTTGCATACCGCTCATACCGGACATTCCATCCATGCCGGCCATTCCCGACATGCCCGTGCCGTTCTTTTTAGATGGTGTGACAGCGCCGTTTAAGTCGCGCCACGAGCCGACGGGCTTATCCTGAAAAGGCTTGTAGTCATTCGTTGCAGATGGAACGATGACTGCTGGCACCGGTGCGCCCGCGTCGGTTGGGTCTGGGGTAGCAGTGGGTCCACTTGCGAACGAAGGCAAAGCCACCGCTGCGCTAAGCAGCACGGCATAAATAATTCGCATGAAATCTCTCTCGACAGAGTTCAGCTGACAGCAACAATTGCGGTCAGAAACGGGGAGCGTCACGCCAGCGGCGGGACGACCAAACTCAGGCGAGAATGAGGCGGGGAGGTCTTTCGATACCACCCGTCAAGAAACGGGCGGAGCCAGCCGGCGCGTTGTCCAAAGGGATATCACGCACAGCCTGGCTGGGAATCGAGATAGCAGGGATTAGGGGAAGAACGCCGCCGGCACAGCAGGAAACGCAAGTACTGCAATGCCCACTGCCGTGATGGTGCATGCCGCCCTGGAGATGATGTTCTCCATGGATAGAGGCGGTCGTCATCGCTTCCGACACACGAGTCGCCATCTCGTGCACGTCGTGCGCGCTGGACATGACTTCTTCTCTGACCTGCGAAGGCTCGCAGGTCAGGGGGGCAGCCCCGAATGCCCGAGCCGACAGGCTCAGCATCAGGAACACGACCGTAAGAAGTTTGCGCCAGTTAATCATAGGGCCCGAGTCTAGCACGCGGTTTTAGCCCGTTGTAAGGTTCGCAGGGCTGACAACCCGAACACTACCAACACCCTCATGACGAGACAATGGCTCCAAGATGACCGTTCAGTCATCCACGCACCGAACATGGCGAAAATGTCATTTTGCCGCCATCTTTCTGAATGCTCCAAATTGTTACCCTGTTCGCATCACTAAAATAAGAGGCTCGGTATGCGCATACTTATCGTCGAGGATGAGCAGAAAATGACGTCGTATCTGCACAAGGGTCTGACCGAAGCGAGCTTTAACGTTGACATCGCAAGCAATGGCAAGGACGGTCTTTTCCTCGCGCTGCACGAAGATTTCGATGTGATGGTTCTGGACGTGATGCTCCCCGAGATGGACGGCTTTGAGGTACTGCGCCGTCTTCGAGAGCAGAAGTCGACCCCAGTTCTTCTGCTGACCGCGCGCGATACTGTCGAAGACAAAGTAAAAGGGCTGGAGCTTGGCGCTGACGACTACTTGTCCAAACCATTTGCGTACGCCGAATTTCTCGCTCGCATCAGGTCGCTCTTGCGGCGCTCGCCACGCGGCGCCCGTGACGTCATCATGATTGCCGACCTCGAGATTGAGCTCTTCAAGCGCCGTGCGAGACGGGGCAACACGCGCATCGACCTGACCGCACAGGAATTCGCGCTCCTTCAATTATTGGCCGAGCGTCAGGGTGAGGTGCTCACGCGTACCTTCATCACTTCGCAGCTCTGGGACATGAACTTCGACAGCGATACGAATGTCGTCGATGTCGCCGTCAAACGACTCCGGGCAAAGGTAGACACACCCTTTGAGCGCAAACTGTTGCACACAGTTCGCGGAATGGGATACGTCTTAGAGGAACGCACATGAGCACCACCGGCCGGCACTATTCGCTTTCCGGCCGCCTCGCGCTCGCATTCTTGGTGGTCGCCGCCGCAGTCTTTGCGCTCATCGGCGCATTTTTATATAGCTCCCTCGATACCGAGCTGCAACGGCGCGACGACATCGAGATTGACGGCAAGCTCAATCAATTTGCGCAACTTGCACGCGAGGCGAAGACCGTTGCAGGGGTGCATGGCGCCCAGACTATGTTTCACGAAATTCTGCTTTCTCATCCTGGCGTCTACCTGACCATCCTGGACCAGTCCGGCAAAATCGTTGCCAACCACTCCGAAACACCTGGGGCGAACCTTCCGTCGGCGTATGGCTCCCGAAACGCGCAGCGCGTACCGTACACATGCCAGCCATTTCAGATTGGTGCGGCGCGCTGCGTTTTTGCAGATGAAACGCTCCCATCAGGCGAGGACATACGGATCCTCCTCGCGAGAAGCGCATCGGACCGTGACTCGCTCCTTCAAAGCTACCGCCTCGACATTCTGTTCGCAGCTGCTGCAGGTTCCACGCTGATTGGATTTCTCGGGTACGGCGTGGCGCGCCGGGGACTCACGCCGGTGAAGAGTATCGGCCGCCAGACCTCCCGCATTGAAGCTGATAATTTGAGTGAGCGATTGAATGTCGAAGGTGGACCACTTGAGCTGACCGACATCGCTGTATCGGTCAACCGGATGCTGGACCGACTTGAGCGCGCCTTTACGCGACTGTCGCAATTCTCGTCGGACCTGGCGCACGACATGCGGACGCCGCTTGCGAACGTCATCAGTTCCTCGCAAATCACCTTATCGAAGACCCGCAGCGTCGAGGAATACGAGACGCTCATCGACTCGAATATCGAGGAATGCGAACGCTTGCAACGGATGATTGAGAACATGCTCTTTCTCGCACGAACGGACAACGTCAAGCAAGCAGTCAAAGTGACGGCGCTCGACGTCCAATCCGAATTTCAGCGACTCGCCTCGTATTTTCAAGGTATCGCCGAAGAAGGCCGACATGCAATTGGTGTTGAAGCCAGCGGCGTCGTACACGCAGACACGACATTGTTTCGCCGCGCTGTCAGCAACCTCGTGAGTAACGCGCTGGACCACGCGGCTCCCGATTCAATCATTTCGCTAAAGGCTGATGAGCTGCCAAACGCAACGGTGGTCTCCGTGAGTAATGCCGGCGTAGCGATTTCCGAAGCGCACATGGAAAAAATCTTTGACCGCTTCTATCGCATTGACCCGTCGCGCCATGAGTCCGGAAAGAATTCCGGACTGGGCCTTGCAATCGTTAAGTCCATTATGGAATTGCATCGCGGCAAGGTCGACCTGACAAGCTATAACGGACAGACCACGTTCACATTGATTTTTCCGAAATCCAGCTCTGCTGTGGTTCAAGAGGCTATCACCACATGAAGACCCTATTCTCCTTGACACTCGCCGCGCTCTGTTCGACCTCAGCTCACGCTGAACTTGTTACTGTGCTGAATTCGTCTGACGCCAACGTTAGCTTTATTGACATGGCTAGCCAAAAGGTGACGGACACCATCCCCGTCGGAAAAGAACCTCACCACCTGATGGCGAGCCCAGATAACAAGTCGCTCATCGTGGCCAATTCAATAAGCAACAGCTTGGTGCTCCTCGACCCAAGAACCGGGAAAGTTCAGCGTTGGATTGAAGGTATCGAAGACCCCTATCAACTCGGATTCTCGTACGACAAAAAGTGGTTCGTCACGGCGGGATTGCGTCTGAATCGAGTGGACATTTACCATTACGACGGGAGCAACTTTGCGCTCGGGAAGCGCGTTCCCTTAGCGGATACACCCAGTCACCTTGCATTCACGAAGGATAACAAGACCGTCTTCGTCACGCTGCAGGAATCCGACGAACTTGCGGCGCTCGACCTGGATACACAAACGGTCAAGTGGAAAATGAAGGTCGGCAAGGCGCCGGCCGGTCTCTTCTTCACGCCCGACGACAAGTACCTTTTAGTTGGCATGACAGGCGCCGATTATGTGGCGGTGGTCGACTGGCGTACGCAAAAGGTCGTCAAGACCATTCACACCGACCGGGGAGCCCACAACTTCCGGTCGCTGGCCGATGGACGCCGCGTACTTGTTACCAACCGCGTAGGGAGCACCATCAGCGTGGTCGACCTTCAGTCGCTCACGGTGCTGAACACGATTACAGGCCTTTTGCCCGGTCCCGATGACATGGAACTGACACCGGATAAGCGATACCTCTGGGTGACATTCCGCTTTACCCGATTTGTCGGAGTGATTGACCTGCAAACGATGAAGCTAGTGAACACAATTCACGTTGGAAAGTCTCCGCACGGCATTTACTTCCCTGACCGCGCACCGCTTGGTTGAGTGTAATCGTTGTTAACAAGGAGAGACCGAGATGAGCATCCTGACTGCAATTGGTCACGCGCTGTGGATGTCCTTCACGATGTTCTGGGACATATTCTGGGGGTTGTGCCTGGGATTTTTGTTCTCGGCGATTATCGAGGTCACAATTTCAAAAGGCGAAATGTCGAAGTTGCTGCCTGACGACTCGTCTAACTCGATAGTGACGGCGAGTGCCCTTGGCGCAGCGTCGTCGTCATGCTCATACGCGGCCGTTGCGATGGCGCGTTCCATAGTCCGCAAGGGTGGTGATTTCACGGCCGCCATGGCGTTCGAGTTCGCCGCGACCAACTTGGTGCTGGAACTGGGCGTGCTGATGTGGGTGCTAATTTCATGGCATTTCGCGGCGGCGGAATTTATCGGCGGCCCGATTATGATCATTGTGCTCGTAATCCTGTTTCGCTTAACGCTCAAGGACTCGCTGAAAAAAGAAGCACTCGCCCAAGCCGAAAAGGGCATTGCAGGTTCAATGGAAGGCCATGCGGCGATGTCAATGGGCGAGCAGAGTGGCACCTGGAAGGACCGCCTGTCGTCTAAAGCCGGCTGGGTCAACATAAGCCATTCGTTCGTGATGAATTGGGCAATGCTGTGGCGAGATATCGGCATTGGGCTGCTCGTTGCGGGCGCGTTGGGCGCCTGGGTTCCAAACGAATTTTGGAAAGCATTCTTTCTGGTGGACCACCCCGTCGCGGCAATGATCTGGGGCGCGTTTGTTGGACCGCTTATCGCCGTTATATCCTTCACCTGCTCCGTTGGTAATGTCCCACTTGCCGCCGTTTTGTGGAACGGCGGTATTAGCTTCGGAGGCGTCGCGGCCTTCATCTTTGGCGACCTCATCATCCCACCCATCCTGAACATTTACCGGAAATACTACGGTGGCAGGATGACCTGGTACATGCTCGTAACCTTCTACATCGCGATGGTCGTAGCTGCGCTGGCGGTCGAACTCATTTTCGGCGTCGCCGGTCTGGTCCCGCATCAGCGTATCGTCAGTATTCTGACCGAAACCATTACCTTCAACTACACGACGGTTCTGAACATCATATTCGCTGTCGTTAGCGCCGTGCTTGTCATCGTCTTCTATAAGAGCGGGGGGCCGGAAATGATGAAGATGATGGACGATGGTGGTCACGACAACGACCACCAGCACGCTCAAGATCAGGGGCAAGCTGCTTCCTCCTCGAGCAGCGGCGCAACTCCGCAGGAGCACGGGCATCACAATCATCACTAGCAGCTGGCAGCTTCGGCGAACGCCAAAAGTCGAACTTTACCGGTAGTCCACCCCCACCTACTTATAGAGGTTGCTGTGCACAAAAATTCTGTTAAGACCGTTGCATTGGGCATTGCCGTCGCTATCGGCTCATTAAGCGCCACGCCGACCTACGCGCAAACCCCCGCAAGCGGAGCCATGGGCGGAATGTCGATGGGCAAGGACGCATCGAGTTCAAGTAAAAGCCCCTCCACCGCAGCCTTCATGGCTGGTCGACAAACCATGATGCAACACATGGACATACCGCTCTCAGGCAATCCTGACAAGGACTTCATTGCTGGGATGATTCCTCATCATCAAGGCGCAATTCAAATGGCGCAAATCGAGCTTAAGTACGGCAAGGACCCAGAAGCAAGGAGGCTTGCGCAAAACATCATTGCGGAACAAAAAAGGGAAATCGTCGTTATGCACCACTGGCAAAAGAAGCACGGCGCGATGTAATAGGCGCTGCACAGACTGCGCTCAAATACGTCGCAGCAAAATTGGCGCGGTCGAATCAACATAAATCGCAACTTTAGCGGACGCAGCGCGTCGCGTGAGAAATAACATGCGACCTTGTCCTTTTCGGCGCGAAAACTCGACTAGGCAGTATGACTTCGCGCGAGGTAGGGCTGGCCGGCCGTAAGGAATCAAACGCGGATTAACATTGGTGCCAGAGCCGCACGGTGTGGACGGTGCCAACCCGGCGATTTCCCGCACGGAGGCCAGCATGGAACACGATATCACTTTGTACGTCGGCTTGGACGTCCACAAGGACTCGATCACGGTCGCCTACGCGCCCGCCTCGGGCGAGGTCGAACTGTCCGGCAAGATCGGTACGACGCAGACCGACATTGATCGCTTGTGCAAGCGCCTGCAGTCCAAAGCGCGCCACATACGCGTCGTCTACGAGGCAGGCCCGTGCGGCTATGGTCTCTACCGTCAGCTTGTGCAGAAAGGCTTCGACTGCATGGTCTGCGCACCGTCACTGATTCCCAGAAAGCCCGGCGAGCGCGTCAAGACCGACCGACGAGACGCCGTGAAGCTAGTGCGGTTGCTCCGTACCGGCGACCTGTCGGCAGTGTACGTGCCTACCGTAGAGGATGAAGCGTTCCGCAATCTGGCACGTGCATGGGTAAGCGCCAAAGACGATATGAAGCGTGCGCGGCAACGGCTGAAGGCCTTCCTGCTCTCGCATGGCGTGCGCTATCTGGGTCGGGCCGACTGGGGTCCCGCGCATCGACGCTGGTTGAGCGCGTTTTCGTTCGACAACCTTTGGCAGCAACTGGCGCTCGACGAACTGCGGCGCACGATCGAAGACCGTCTCGCGCAATGCGGGCGTCTCGAAGCCGCCCTGCGAGAGGCGGTCGTCGACTGGCGCTTCTATCCGGCGGTCCTGGGCTTACAGGCTATGCGCGGTGTGCAATTCACGACCACCGTGGGCATGCTCGCCGAGCTGGGCGATCTCTCACGCTTCACGCATCCACGCCAACTGATGGCCTGGCTCGGCGTTACCCCGTCAGAACATTCCTCAGGCAACAAACGGCGCTTGGGCAGCATCACCAAGACGGGTAACAGCTATGCAAGAAAGTTGTTGGTCGTGCCGTCTTGCCCAGCACCTCGCCGGTAGCAGTATTAAATGCCGCGAATAGACTAGCCTCTCGTTGCGGATACTCGAAGCCGTGGCTCTCGGCACGCCCCGGCGACAAAACGCGGCATCCGGTCCTTGCGCTCAAGTGCCTCGATCGCGGTTTTCTCATCCACGCAGAACACCGTCGCGTGCGCCGGCGGGTTTAGATAAAGCCCATCATGTCGGCTGCCTTGGTCTCGAAGTCCGGATCGTTAGAGACCATGTGCCGCCCCAGGCGCTGCTGCTTGATGCCGTGCTTGCGCCAGATGCGCTGCGCGGCCGAGACCGACACATCGCCCAGCTCTGCTGCGAGCTTGTGGTGTCGAACCGTCGGCTGGTTTGTGTGCTTGAGGGTGCGGTAAAGTACACGCGCTTCCAACTTGGCAGGCGGCTGCACAAAAGCACGCGGGGTGGCGAGAGTACGTGCCCGACAGTCGCTCATTGAGGAAACGCCCCGACCAACGTGCGACGAATCGCGAGCGCAGCGCAGTGCACTCATGATTCCGACGCGGGATTCACCATCCTCGAGCATCAAGATCAATTTTGCGCGTCGCACGTCCGCCGCGCGCACCGTTCGGCTGTGTGCCGCTGAAAGTAATTGTGCACGTCCGGTATCAGTCAGATTCATTTTTCATTTTTCCCATGGCCTAAATCCGAACACATACGGTGTGCCATGTCAATGACGCAGTGGACAGGTATCCGCGAAACTATCTCGTTGCATCATTGCCACCTCATCGCAGGAATCTAACGTCGGTGTTGCTCTGTCTCCGCGGGACCTTAATGGCCTTGCGCTCCATGGTCGTGCTCGCCGCTTTCCATCATTCGCATCATCTCTGGGCCGCCCGTTCTGAAAATACGACCATCAAGACGACGAACACTGCGCCGAAGATGAGGTTAAGCACGACCCATTTTTTGATCTCCCTATCCGATGCAGCGTCCATGTCGGCGAGCGGACCGCCTCGCCGACATGTTTCGCCGCAGGCCGACCCGCGTTCAGTTGTGCTCGGTGGCCCTCAATTATGTTGGCTGCGTCACCGTCCGCAGATACGGCTTGAGCGTCTTGAAGCCCTGCTGATACTTTTTCTTGGCTTCCTCATCGGAGACGGACGTCGGAATGATCACGTCCTCGCCCGGCTTCCAGTTCACCGGCGTGGCGACCGCGTGCTTGGCGTTCAACTGAAGCGCGTCGAGCAAACGCAGCACCTCGTCAAAATTGCGGCCTGCACTCATCGGATAGACAAGCATTGCCTTGACCTTCTTGTCGGGGCCGATGATAAACACCGAGCGCACGGTGGCATTGTCCGTCGCGCTTCGCTGGCCGCCGCTCGCGTTCGGATGAATCATGTCGTAGAGCTTCGCGACGTACAGATCCGCGTCGCCGATCAACGGATAATTCACTGCGTGCCCTTGTGTCTCTTCGATATCACCAACCCATCTTTGATGGTCACTCACGGGGTCGATGCTCAGTCCAATGATCCGGGTACTACGTTTGTCGAACTCTGCTTTCAGGCCGGCCAAATAGCCAAGCTCGGTCGTGCAGACGGGTGTGAAATCCTTCGGGTGCGAGAACAGGATGGCCCATTTATCTCCGATCCATTCGTGAAATCGGATCGTCCCTTCAGTGGTTTCGGCCGTGAAATCGGGTGCTTCTTCGCCTATGCGGATAGACATGTCAAACCTCCACTACTTATGTGAGTCGGAGGATCCCAGCCGCGCAAAAGCGGGCACTCCGGGTTGAGAGTCACGAACCATTATTGTGTGCTTTTTTCGGGCGGGGCCGTTGCGCTTTGGCCGCACGCGGAAGTGTCTGCTTTTGCTTCAACGCCGCGGACGTCGTCCACGTCGAGACGTTGTATGCCTTGCAATATCGTGCAACTCGATCGACTATCGCCCGCGCACTGTTGTACGAGTTGATCAAGCGAATCGCGCATGGACGTCAATTCGGCTATCCGATCGTTCAGTTCCGCTACGTGTTTCAAGGCAACCGCTTTGACGTCAGAACTGGCGCGGTCCTCATCTCGCCATAAGGCAAGCAAATGCCTGACACGTTCGATGGAAAAACCGAGCGCGCGCGTCCGTCGAATGAAGCGCATGACGTGAACGTCGCTCTCCTTATAGATCCGATAGCCGCTCCCAGCACGTCCATGTGGTTGTATCAAATCGATACTTTCGTAGTACCGAATCATCTTGACCGACATACCGGTAGCCTTGGCGGCTTCCCCGATGTTCATACGATCTCTCCTTTACTACTGCGAGCAGATTAACCCGCGTGGTTGTTTTAGTCGGCAGCGGCCAGCGCTTGAGCAAGAGCGTGCTTCCGAAGCGGATTTGCAACATCTCGCAAAGGCGTTCATGCCGGGCGAGCGCACACGATGCCGCGCTCGCCCAAGGTACTCCCTTGCGAATCGCTACTTGGCGATACGCGATTGCGGCTGCTGCTCCTGAGCCGTCTCGCTTGGGCGCGAAGCTTGATCGTCCTTACTATGGCTCATGCTTTTCATCATGAAGAACATAGACAACGGGCACAGCATGAACAACAAGAAGGGTCCGCCGCTCAATACGAGCGTTCGGAACTGAGGGAACGCCGCATAAGCCGCAGCTAGTATGACGAGCAGGACTGCTCCTGCAGCGATCATCGTTTTCATATTGCATTTCATGGTGTTGCTCCTATTTCAGATTCGGGAGAATGCTCGCGCGTGCGAGCACTGTCGTGTTATTTCGCGGGCGGCGTCTGGATCTTGTCGGCGTACTTGAGCATGATGTCGCCCATTGCCTTCATCATTTCACCGTGCATTTGCATCGCGAGTTTTTCGTTGCCCGGAGGGAATTGGCCCATCATCGGGCAGTTGCTCATCATCCCCTTTCCCATCATCCCTTTGCTCATCATTCCATCGCCCATCATGGCACTGGCGTGATCATGCATGGCCGGCTGCGGTGGGCTGGCCGCGGCACTCACTCCACTCGCGCCCAAAAGAGCAAGGGCCAGTGACACAGTGGCTAAACGTTTGGTGTTCATTTCGATTTCCTTGGCCTCTCCCTAGGTCGGAAGTAAGGCCGTCTGGTTATGTTCCTGTGGCGTCGCGCTGAAAACGCGTGACGCGATCCGTCGAGCCGAATCATCGACGTGCTGGCACGCAACCGCGCGGCGAGCTGACGCTGCGGATACGATCTAATGCCCAATCGCTGGAGGGGAGTTACAGAACTTGTGGCGGACGCTGCGGAAGATCAGGAATGAACTGCGCAAACGCAGTGGCGTCGAATGACGCGTAGACCGATGTAGAGGGCGCTGGTACGAGCGCGATCGGATGGGAAGATATCGCCGCAGGCGTGCAGGCAAGGCTACCGATGCTGCCGTGGCAATCGAGCTGATGCGTGGCCGATACAGTGGTGTCCAAGTGCGCTGCACCGGATGAGGCAACTGCGTGCGGGACCGCCGAGTGATGCAGTGGCGTGTGCGATCCGGCCATGGCCGATGAAATTTGCGGGCAAATCAATACTGGCGTGGCAAAGCCTGTCAAAGGCAGCCACGCAATCAAGAAGCACAGTAGTAATTTAACGACGCATTTCACGAGATATTGATTTCTGCACAGCTGTTCAGTTACAGACGCACTGTTTTTGGATCTGGATTACAAGGCGAACGCCGCGCTGCGGGTCACCGGCTTTCCTTTCAAGTTCAGACCTTGCCGCACGGCGGGTCCACTTATTCCATCCAATATAGGGCAACCCGGCCGCTTGTCGCCCGCGCAATGTCGCGAGAGGTTGGCGAGCGTGTCACGCATCACCACCAGTTCCGCAATGCGCGTGTTCAACTCGCCGATATGGTGCGCGGCGATCGTCTTCACTTCGGCGCTCGCGCGGTCCTGATCCAACCATAACGAAAGCAGTTGCCTGATCTGCTCGATCGGGAATCCCAAGGCGCGGGCTTGCCGGATGAAGCGCAGCACATGAACGTCAGAGTCTCCGTAGATCCGGTAGCCACTATCTGTGCGACCAGCGGCCTCCACCAGATCGATGCTCTCATAGTAGCGGATCATTTTCGCCGTGACGCCCGAGGCGCTCGCCGCTTGTCCGATGTTCATCTCGCACCTCATACATTAATTCATACCACTGCCCGTTGATTTCCAATTCTTACTCTAGACCTTCCAGTTACGGGAATGTCAAGGTTTTTTTGGCGTTGGGTGTCGGCTTCAAGACTCGCTTCTCGGCCCTTGACACTCCAGTGACGGAAGTGTTTAGACTCCGCTCCATTGTCAGATAACGCATGGCGTAGGCCAGCGAAGTGGCGAAACGTCTGCGGAAACACCCGAACGCGAGCGCGCCTTTCTTGAGCGCTCCGAATGGCAAGACCGGCGGTGATCCCGCAAGCCAACGAGTAGAGGCGAAAGAGATGTGGTGCACAACAAGAACGAAGGTAGCGGCGGTATACCCGGAGTGCGGGGCAAGCGGATCGACCGCGTCTGCCGCGAGTGAATCCGGGTGTGCGACCCTGTTGCTCGCCGATGTGCAGTCCATTGCGCACAACCTCCGCCAATCCGCCTGAGCCACCATGCGCCGCGAAGCTAAACGTACGCTAACCGTTATCACGCTCCTTGTTGCGCTGTTCTTCAGCCAGCTCTGGGTGGCTGCGTACGCGTGCACAACGACACCTTCGCTTTCCAGCTCATCGTCTACCGAAGCAGTCACGCTATTCGATGGTCATACCGACCTTCGCGATCACCAGGTCGCCGCGGTTTGCCACGCTCACTGCGACAATTCTGCGCAACCTGATCACGCCCAGCAACCCGCACCATCGCCACTCGTTTGGACACCTTTGATCTGGGGTGCATCGACGATCCCTGCATTGGCGATCCAGCCACGCTCGCCGACACGGCCTGAGCCTATTCTGCTTTCCGCCTCTCCCCCTCCTCGCATTCTGTTCCAGATTTTTCGAATCTGATCTCCGGCGATTGACGTCGATCGTGCTTGGCGAAAGCTAGCGCGCGATCACGCTCGTTCGCGGAAAGGTTTTCCCGCTTTGTCCCACCGTCTGCCTGTTCGCCGCGTTCGAACTGTGCGTCGCATCGCTCGCCGCTTACCGGGCCTCCGATCGTTCGCGAAGACGGATCAAGCAAAAGCGTTTCGCAAACCAAGCAAATTCAACTAAGTCGCCCAAGTCGAGTCGCGGGTAAGGCACCCAGGCTTTGTAACTTCGGCAATTTGTTTCGTCGATGCGTATCGCGTATTGCGCACTGCAATTATTTCTCTCTAAGGAATTAACAATGAAACGCTTCACTTCGTTCAAACACGCTGTCTTTGCAACCCTGGCCGTGTCGACGACCCTCACGGCCTTCGCGAGTGGTGGCGGTTCCGCCGCGCCGAGGGATTACCCATTCCAGAATGCGCACTCAAGCGCTGGTCAACGCACGGCATCGACGGCTTTCAGTGCGGCCGTTCTTCGCGCAGGCGTCACGGGTTCCACCGCCCCCGCGCTGGAGGCGCCTGCAGCAACTCACAGCACTTCGACGGGCAAGTCAGGGGCACAGGTGCGCGAGGAATTAGTGGAAGCGCAACGCATGGGCCTTATCCCATCAGGCAAGACTGACTATCCGCCCAGCGCCGAGACCATCGCGCGCAATCAGGTGCGATTCCAGCAGGCCGCACCGTTTTGGCGCGCGCATGGAGACCTTCCGGCGCAGGGGCAATTGGCGAGTGACGCCGATCAAAGCAAGTGAGTTATTACTGTGCGCCATCGTGCTTCATTGCATGAAGCCACGCAGCGACCTCTAGTCAGCAATCGTCGAAATCGAATGCGCTATCGCGCTTGACCTAATTAACATCAAGGAAACACACATGAAACGCATCACTTCGTTTAAACAAGTGGTCTTCGCAACATTGCTACTATCCGCAACCGTTACGGCATTCGCGGCGGGGGGCGGTGACAATGGATTGGGGCGTAATCCAAACCTCTATGCGCCCTCGCTTACTAGCTCAACATCCCACTCGCAGCAAACGGTGCTGGCAAATAGCGCTGGTTCCGAATCCGTTGTCCTCACGACTGGTACGAATGGTCCTTCGGCCGCAGAACGCTCAACAGGTTACGGGAAGACTCGTGCACAGGTCCGCACCGAACTGTTGGAGGCGGAGCGCGCCGGCACGGTCCCTGTTCATAAGAATGAGTACCCACCCAGCATCGAAACCGTTGCTCGCAACCAGGTTGGGTTCCAACAGGTCGAGCAGGCCTGGCGTGCGGGGATCCAGTGGTAGCGAACAATCAATAAGTTCGCTTTCGAGCTACTTAGCAGCGGTGATGGGACGTCGGGACTTTGTCGTCTACCGGTCATGTTGTGACAAGGACAAAGCTTGATCGTCTTTCATCGCCGTTTTTCAACGCATTTATCCGCACGGACGTCCAGATGCAGACATCCAGCGGTCAGCGGCGTAGTCAAAATTCCTCGCCACCTTAATAAAATGTCTCCGCTATAATTGCAGCCATGAAATTTCTTCGGACAATGCTCCTTCTGTTGCTCTGCGCTATGCTGCCTATCAGTGGGCTGGCAGCCAGTGGAGCGACTGGACAGTGTCCGATGCAAGAGGTCATGGCCGACGATAGCGGCGCCATGGCGGCCGATATGCCCGGCTGCGAAATGGTGACAGCGACATCCAGCGAACACGGTAAGTCGAAGTCATCTCTGTGCAAGGTGACTGCTCAATGTCAAATTGGCAGCCTCTATCACCCCGTATCTTCTCCCTCAGTCGTTCGGCCCGCAGGATCGTTTATCCCCCTCAGTTTCCACTACGCAGAGTCGTTCTCCTTCCGCGCGCCGGATGGACTCTGGCGTCCCCCGCAGTCCCTCTAGCTCCGTCGATCTGGTTCGCCGCAGCTTCGCGGCGATGTTGTCCTGGTTCAGGACTTGAGTCCGTATGTCCGTTCGCACGGATATAGGGTGCTCGACCATTCGGGGTTCACATGCATTTCCAACATCTCACGTCGATCATCCGACGTGGGCCGCTGCATTGCCTCGCTTTGGCAGCGGTCGTTATGTTTTCCAGTGGCGTGGCAAACGCCCAGGACGCGGGCTTGACGCTCGATGCAGCGCTTCAAATAGCCACCAGTCGTTCGTCCTCGATTCAGGCTTCGGAAGCCGCAGTCCGGGGCAGTTCCGACGTAGTCGTCAAAGCCGGGCAACTACCCAATCCCATGTTGAAGTTGAGCGTCGAGGACTTGCCCATCAATGGGTCACAGGCCTTCACGATCGGGCAGGACAATTTCACGATGCGCGGTATCGGCATCGAACAAGAGTGGGTATCTACGGACAAGCGCCGATTGCGTACTGCGTTGGCAGATCGCGCCGTAGAGCGCGATAAATCGACCTACCTGCAAAAAGTGGCGGAGGTCCGTCAGCAAGCGGCCATGGCTTGGCTGAACGCCATCTACGCAAAAAAGGCCGTCGCCTTGAGCCAGGCCCTGGTCGACCATCTGAGCCAGGAACTGACCGCCAGACAAGCGTCGTACCGCGGTGCAAAAGGCGCTGCGGTGGACGTCGCCCAAGCCAACCTCACGCTCGGGAACGCGCGTGATGAACTGATCAACGCGCAGCAGGACGAGAAGACCGCGTTTATCGCCCTGTCGCGTTGGACGGCGGCAGGCAATGTGCTGGAGGTCGCCGGCAACCCGCCGGAGCTGGAGTCACAGGTGTCCAGTTTAAGTGTCGAGCAGCTCGATCAAGTCCAGCCTGATCTGATCGCCGCACGCTCCGCCATCTCGTTGGCCGATGCCGACACCGACGTTACCCGAAGCAATCGAGACCCGAACTGGACGTGGGGGTTGACCTATTTCAAGCGGGGTGGAAATTTCTCGGACTACGTGTCGTTCGGTGTCTCCATCCCCTTGCCGATCAACCGCAGAAACGTCGAGGATCGCGACGTCGAGCAAAAGTCGGAAATGGGCACACAAGCACGGCTCACTTACGAAGACACCGAGCGACAGGTCGTAGCCGATATCCAAAGCCTGACGGCCAAGCTCGCCAGCGGTCGAGAACGTTTAGCGAACGTGAAGCAAACCGTTCTACCCGCCGCGGCGCAGAAAGTGGAACTCGCCAATGCAGCTTATCGGGCCGGTGCCGGCACGCTCTCCGATGCATTGGACGCGAGGCACACGCAGCTCGAAGCGAACCTTCAAGTGTTGAATCTCGAACGACAAGTCTCCCTGGTCTGGGCCCAGTTGGAATTCCAGGTTTTGCCGCCTGACTTGACCGCCAGCCAAGCCAGCCAATAAGGAGAAAAACATGAATCAGAAACTACTCGTACGTGCGGTAGCGTCGGTGTTCGTCGCAGCCGCGCTGCTAGGCGCCGGCTATGTGATCGGCACCCATCGTTCTGCGACGGATGCACCCATGGAATCAGCCACGGCCGCGACCTCACCCGCGCCCGGCGACAAGGTCGACCCGAAGACGGGCCGCAAGGTCCTGTATTGGCACGACCCGATGGTGCCGAACCAGCACTTCGATAAGCCCGGACCATCTCCCTTCATGGCCATGGCACTGCAGCCCGTCTTTGCCGACGAGGGCGGCTCCAGCGGAATCCGGGTCGACTCGGGGCTTCAACAGAATCTTGGTATCCGATACGCCACGGTGCGCCGGCAGGACACGGCCGAAGGTTTCGACGCGGTCGGCTCCACGCAGTTCGACGAGTCGGCGGCTGATGTCGTCCAGTCGCGGGTGACAGGCTACATCGACCATCTGTATGCAAGCGCGCCGATGCAGCGCGTGGCCAAGGGCGCGCCGATTGCGTCGCTGTTCGTTCCAGATTGGCTGGCACCGCAGGAAGAATATCTGGCGCTCAAACGCGGCGGTATGGACGACGGCATGCTTGAAGGTGCCCGCGCACGCATGCGAGCGATGTCGATTCCAGACGGGCTCATTGCGAACCTGGACCGAACGGGTAAAGCGCAGACGCACGTGACGCTTTCCGCGCAAGAAACGGGCGTGCTGACCGAGCTCAATGTCCGTGATGGCGCGATGGTGTCGCCAGGGCAGACGCTCGCCAAGGTCGCAGGCCTGTCAAAGCTTTGGTTAATCATCGAGATCCCCGAGTCGCTCGCGTTGCAGGTGCGGCCCGGTATGTTGGTCGACGCGATGTTCGACGGCGATCCGTCGCAGCACTTTAGCGGTCACATCCGCGAAATCCTGCCCGGCATCAGCACAAGCAGTCGCACGTTACAGGCGCGCCTTGAAATCGACAATACCGGGCTGAAGCTGACCCCGGGGATGCTGATGCGCGCGCATATCAGCGGAGCAAAACCCGTGTCGCGCCTGCTCGTGCCGTCCGAAGCCGTGATCACGACCGGCAAACGGTCGATTGTCATCGTCAAGAACAGCGATGGTCGACTGCAACCTGTCGCGATTACGGTGGGCAACGATGCCGGTGACGATACTGAAGTGACGAGCGGACTGACGGAAGGCCGGCAGGTCGTGGCCTCCGGCCAGTTCCTGATCGACTCGGAAGCGAGCCTGAAATCCGTGCTGCCGAAGCTCGAAGGAAGCGTTGTTCCAGGCATGGGTGCATCGGTTCCGGCGCCAGCCTCCGCCGCAGCTGCGGCTCCAACCTACGAGACGACCGGCAAGGTTGAAAAAGTCACGCCCGGTGACATCACGTTCTCGCACCAGCCCGTGCCCGCGTTGGGATGGGGTGCAATGACCATGACATTTGGCAAGCCTGCGCCCACGGCCTTCCCGGACGTCAAGGTGGGCGATTCCGTACATTTCGTGTTCAAGCAGTCCGATGACGGATACCAACTGACGAAGGTCGAACCGGTTGGAGGCACGAAATGATCGCGCGCATCATTCGCTGGTCAATTTACAACCGGTTTCTCGTGCTGCTCGCGACCGTGCTCGTCACAGCATGGGGCTTTTATTCGCTGACGCAGACACCGCTCGATGCGCTTCCTGATCTGTCCGACACGCAGGTCATCATCAAGGCCTCGTATCCCGGTAAAGCGCCGCAGGTGGTCGAAGACCAGGTGACCTATCCGCTCACGACGACGCTGCTGGGTGTGCCGGGCGCGACGACTATTCGCGCCTACTCATCGTTCGGTGATGCATTCGTCTACGTGCTTTTCGACGACAAGACGGACCAGTATTGGGCGCGTTCGCGGGTATTGGAATATCTGAACCAGGTGCAGAGTCGTTTGCCACCGGGTGCGACCGTGTCGCTCGGTCCCGACGCCACGGGGGTCGGTTGGGTCTACGAATACGCATTGGTCGACCGCACCGGCAAACACGACCTGGGGCAGCTTCGAGCCTTGAACGATTGGTTTCTGAAGTTCGAGCTGAAGTCGGTACCGGACGTCTCGGAAGTCGCGTCGATCGGCGGCATGGTGCGCCAATACCAAGTCGTCATCGATCCAGACAAGCTGCGCGCCTATGGCATCACACAAGGTGCTGTTGCCGATGCCATAGGAAAAGCCAACCAGGAGTCGGGCGGATCGGTTGTAGAACTCGCCGAGTCCGAGTACATGGTGAGGTCATCTGGCTACCTGCGCTCACTGGACGACTTCCGCAACATCGCGCTGCGGACCAACGATACCGGCACACCGGTCCTGTTGGGGGACGTCGCTCGCATCCAGATTGGCCCCGAAATGCGCCGTGGTATTGCCGAGTTGAACGGCGAAGGCGAAGTGGCCGGCGGCGTCATCGTGATGCGCTCGGGCAAGAACGCGCTGACGACCATCGATGCAGTCAAAGCCAAGTTCGCCGATTTGAAAAAATCGCTCCCACCAGGCGTCGAGGTCGTGACAACGTACGATCGCTCGCAGCTCATCGAGCGTGCAGTCGACAACCTCAAAGACAAGCTCATCGAAGAGTTCATCATCGTCGGGTTGGTCTGCGCGGTGTTCCTGTTCCATCTGCGCAGCGCATTCGTCGCGATCCTGTCGCTGCCGCTCGGTGTGCTGACCGCATTCATCGTCATGCGCTATCAGGGCGTCAACGCAAACCTGATGTCGTTGGGCGGTATTGCGATTGCCATCGGCGCGATGATCGATGCTGCGATCGTGATGATCGAAAATGCACACAAGCACCTGGAAGCGTACGACCACGAACATCCGGATAGTCCAATCACGAACGCTCAGCGGTGGGAACTGATCGCAGAGTCCGCGGCAGAAGTTGGGCCCGCCTTGTTCTTCTCGCTGCTCATCATCACGCTGTCGTTCATCCCGGTTTTCTCGCTCGAGGGCCAGGAGGGGAAGCTCTTTGCCCCACTAGCGTTCACAAAGACCTACACGATTGCCGCTGCCGCTGGGCTGTCCGTGACACTGGTGCCGGTGCTGATGGGCTTTCTCATCCGGGGACGTATTCCGCATGAGAATGCCAATCCGATCAATCGTGTGCTGATCCGGCTGTATCGCCCATTGCTCGAAGCGACGCTACGCCGACCGTGGGTCGCGATCGGGCTGGCGGTCGTCGCACTCGCCATCACGCTCATTCCTGTGTCGCGACTAGGCGGCGAATTCATGCCACCGCTCGACGAAGGCGACCTGCTGTATATGCCGACTGCGCTACCCGGCATTTCAGCGGATAAAGCCGCCGAGTTGCTTCAACAAACTGACCGGCTGATCAAGACGGTCCCGGAGGTGAAAACCGTGTTCGGCAAATCGGGACGTGCCGACACCGCGACTGACCCGGCGCCGTTCGAGATGTTCGAAACCACGATCCAGTTCAAGCCGCGCAGCGAATGGCGGCCCGGTATGACACCCGAGAAGCTTGTGGATGAACTCGATGCCCGCGTCAAGATTCCCGGTCTGTCGAATGTCTGGGTACCGCCGATTCGCAACCGCCTGGACATGCTGTCGACTGGCATCAAGACGCCCGTGGGGGTGAAGATCTCTGGAGCAGACCTTGGTCAGATTGACAAGATTGCCACGCAGGTCGAGTCCGTCTTGATGAACGTTCCAGGCGTCACGTCGGCGCTAGCGGAACGCTTGAACGGCGGCCACTACATCGACGTCAATATCGACCGGTTGGCTGCAGCCCGCTATGGCATGTCGGTGACTGACGTTCAGTCCATCGTGTCGACAGCGGTCGGCGGCGATAACGTCGGCGAAGTCATTGCAGGCCGCGAGCGTTTCCCGATCAACATTCGCTATCCGCGGGAGATCCGGGACTCCGTCGACAATCTGCGTCAGTTGCCGGTGGTCACCGACCGGGGGGCGCAGATCACGCTAGGGGACGTAGCCACCATCAAGATCTCCGATGGGCCACCGATGATCCGTAGTGAGAACGCGCGCTTGTCGGGTTACGTCTACGTCGACATTCGCGATGTGGACTTGCAATCGGCCGTGAAGGCAATGCAGCTTGCGGTTGCACAGCACGTTGTACTGCCGCCAGGCTATTCCATCGCGTGGTCCGGCCAGTTCGAGTATCTGGAGCGAGCGGCCGCGAAATTGCGGACCGTGATTCCGGTGACGCTCGTCGTCATTTTCGTGCTGCTCTTCCTGACGTTCAACTCGGCAGCCGACGCGCTGTTACTGATGTCAACCGTGCCCTTTGCACTGGTCGGAGGCTTCTGGCTGATCTGGATCCTCGGACACGCGGTGTCGGTCGCGACCGCTGTCGGGTTCATCGCGCTCTCGGGCGTCGCGGCCGAATTCGGCGTTGTGATGCTGCTGTATCTAAAAGGTTCGCTCAACCGTCGACTCGAGGAAGGCGCGCCCTTCACCGAAGCAACGCTCGTCGATGCAATTCGCGAGGGCGCCGTCTTGCGCGTGAGACCCAAGGCGATGACCGTCGCGGTCGTGCTGGCGGGCCTCATTCCGATCATGCTCGGCCACGGTGCAGGGTCGGAAGTCATGCAGCGGATCGCCGCGCCAATGGTTGGCGGCATGGTGACCGCACCGCTCCTGTCGATGCTGATCATCCCGGCCGCCTGGCTGCTGCTGCAACGCCGGAAGATTGCGCGCACCCAAACGAAAACTGAAGAACCGCTTCAACCTCACGCAGTACCCACTGGCACGCTCGTGCCGCAATCCCACTCTGGAGAAACCCAATGAAGAAGTTCGTTACCGTATCCGCCGTATTCTGCACCGCACTCACGCTCGCTAGTGCCGCGGTAGCTGCGGACGAAATGGCCGGCATGAAGATGGACAACGGCGCGATGAGCGCCGCCAAGCCGGGCAAATCGCAACTGACAGACGCTGTGGTCAAGAAGGTGGACCCATCGACTGGCATGGTGACGCTGCAGCACGGCGCGCTCACCAACATCGGCATGTCGGCGATGACGATGGCCTACAAGGCCAAGGACGCGGCGATGATTGACCACGTCAAGGAAGGCGAGAAGGTCAAAGTCCGGGTCGAAGATGTCAACGGCACGCTGACCATTGTGAAGCTGGAGAAGCACTAACTGGCGGTCGGCGCCAAGGACGCGGCGACGCCTACTCTGGTAGGCGCCGCTGTCCTTGAGGCCGCAGCTAACAGAATCGCGTTTGACACGACTACGGCAGCACTTCGGTCATGGTGTGGACGCCATAGAAATGGGAAACCGGCAGCACGGCGATCACGCCGTCGCCCGGCGCACCCACATGCGCGACCTTCATAATTGCAGCGACCAGCGTATCGACATCGGCCGTGCGAACGAAGATCTCGATTTTCAGGTGTCCGATCGCCTCGTCGTTCGCATACGGGTTCAGGTGTGCACCGAAACCTCTTACTTTGCTGATCGTGACGCCATGCGTATGGATTGCGTGTAGCGCTTTCCTAAGAGCCCCAAGCACATCCGGCCTGATAATGGCGACAACGCATTGCGATTCCATGATGATCCCTTTGTTCGGTTGGTTCGTTTCACGCTTTTTTGACGTACGCGCTACGCCAGCCCTTTGCATTGACTTGCTTACCGGCAAAGATCGTGCAAGGAGCCATTGCATCGCCGGCCTTTCCCTGGAAAAACTGGCAACTCGCACAGGCTTGTCCGGGTTGATGATTCGGATACTTCGCCTTGTCGACCTTGCTTGCATCTGTTTTGTACCCGAGCGCTTGCGCGTTCGCGTCGGATTCAAGGACCGGCCCGGCTTGCGCTGTAGCGTTGCGCTCCAGGATCAGCGACGAGGTCAAACCAGCGGTGACGAGCATAAAACTGCGGCGAGAGAATTTCATGGTCGCCCTCCATTTCACTGGCCTCCTCGCACTCGCGAAGTCTGGCCTGGTTGTCTCCGATTCTTGAATCACGCTCTTACGCCTGAATCAGATAGTTGCGCATCAAGCCCGAGTCCTCGTGCTCCAGCATGTGACAGTGATAGAGAAATATCCCGGTGTACGCGCCGAAGCGAATCAGCAAGCGGATTCGCTCGCCCGGCATAATGAGTACGGTGTCCTTCCATCCCTCATCGACATATCCACCCGCAACCGAGTCGCGCGCCCTGGAAAACTCCGTTGCAACGGAGCGCTTTAGTACGCGGAACTGCACACCGTGTACATGCATCGAGTGCGCCATCAACATCATCGATGCCTCGTTGCGAAACTCCCAGATTTCGGTGGTCTCGCGCCTCACGGTTTCCGACGCCGTGACGCTATCCATTTCGAAACGGCGCCCGTCGATGCCCCATGTCATCATGCCCATTGTGATACTGAACGCACGTGGCCGTGAGAAATTGATTGCCTCTTGCGGACGTACCGCCGGCACCCGCGCGAGGTGCATCGGCAGGACGCTGGTCGCATCCGATTGCTGCGTGACCCTGACGTTCAACACGGGGAAACGCGCGCCCATCGGCAACTCCGTATTACCCATCATCCCGCCCATGGCGACGTCGCCCGCGAACTCGCGGCTCTCCAGCGTCATCTTGGTCCCTACTGGTTGGTGGCTGAAGTCCGCCCACACGTCGATCCGCTCGGCCGGTGCGAGCGTCACGTACCGCCGTAGCAGTGGTGTTTCGAGCAGTCCACCATCGGTGCCGATCACTGTTAACGGCGAACCGTCGTTCCATGCGAGCTTATAAATGCGTGCGTTAGACCCGTTAAGCAGGCGTAGGCGATAGGCGCGGGTTGCTACCGGCAACACGAAGTCGGGCCGTCCATTGACGAGAATCTGGTCGCCGAGAAACCCCATCATCTGCGCCATCATGTCGTCCATGCCGCCCATGCCGCCCATGCCGCCGTTGCCCATCATTGTGCTTTTCATCATTCCACCACGCCCCATCATCCCGCCTGCTGGTTGTGACAGGTAAGCAAACTGGTTGTCGCCATTCACCTTTCGGTCCTGGATCATGAGCGGCACATCGTTAGCGCCTTCAGGTAGTTTGAGCGCAGCTTCTTCCTCATCACCGACGATCAGGAAGCCGGCCTGTCCAAAGTAAATCTGTGCGCCGGTGCGACCGTCCGGATGCGCGTGGAACCAGTACGTGCCGGCGCGGTTCTGGACCTCGAATTCATAGCGGAAATGCTGCCCGGGCGAGATCGCATTGCGCGGATGCCCGTCCATCGCGGCCGGCAAGAGCAGACCATGCCAATGGATGATGGTCGGCTCAGACAATTCGTTGATGAAATCGATCCGCACTTTTTGTCCGCGCCGCGCACGCAATACCGGCACGTACCCATCGGAGAGAAAGACGAGCGCGCTGGCGTCGCCTTGGGTGACTTTTCCGTCGTAGCGCCACACGTGTGTAGCCGATCCCGGCCAGATCGCGAGTTGATCTTTCTTTGCGCGCAACTCGACTTCGAGATCTGGGACGAATGGCGCATGCGTTGGTGGATTTGATTGCGCGGATGCGGTACGCGACGCAGGTGGCCAGCCTGCACTCGCGAGTAGTGCCGAGCTCAGCGAGGCGCGCAGGAGCGTGCGACGTTTCGTGTTCTTGATATCCGGCATTCATCACCTCCGCAACAAGCCGCCATCGTCTTGCTCGAGCCGCGGATTGGTGCCGTCACCTCCCCACGGATGCATGACGCCATCAACCCTTCGGCTCCCACTTCGCATCGACCGCAGCCTGGATCTTGCCCGGGTCTTTGATACCCTTACGCGTCATCTGATAAGCGATCTCCGCCGTACCCTGACAAACGGGGCACGTCACGGCCATCTGGTCTTCGAAGCACTGCAAATTGGAGCGATGCTCACCGCGATTCTCACAGCCGCACCAGCAATACAACTGGTTCAGGGTTGCCGGAATCTGCGTGGCTACCCAATACGCGTGCCGCGTCGCGGTGCCCGAGAACTGGTAGGGGTTCAGCACGTGCGAGGCATCGGTGCGTCCAGTCGGCACAATGCGCAGACCGTCGGCGCGCAGCATACCGATACGCCATGCAGTGTTGGCTGTGCCCGGTAATGGCCCCTTGTCCCCCACCGGCGTGGTCTTTGACATCATGATTTCCGCCGCCATTGACACTACGCCCGCGGATAGCGCCACCGGCAACACCCAAAGCAAGCGGCGCCTCGTCAAGTTCAATCGCGTGCTGCGAGGCCGTGCACGTGTGGCTTGGTCTATCGAAAGTTTTTTGTCAGGTTGCCTATCTTTCATCGAGGTGTCTCCTTGGCCAGATGAGGATCAACTCCAAGCGCGTATCGCGGCATGACACTACCGCATGCCACGCATCATGCCGACGTGCATCATTGCCATCCCTGCCACACCCAGTACGGTGATGAGTCCGACTACGGCTAGCACGATCACAATGGCTTTCAGAATTCAGGAACGATCACTCACGTCAGTCTCCATCCAGTTCGGTGCCACAGGCTAACGCGTGGCACCAGTTCTACTGGCGTAGGCAACCCCTGTTTCGCCGGCGGGCGCGAACCGCTGCGGGTTCATCCAACCGCTTCATGGACCGCGTTATCAGCACCATCGACAGGAACACTGAAGGCGGTCGGAAGCGACGCATGTATTTACCCGGCGGCAGTTTTCCTGACGCGCGTGCGCATCGTCCATGAACATGTCTACGATGGGACTAACGGAGAGGGATTAAAGCGCTTGTGGTGGGCGCTGCGGCGGCTCGGGGATGAACTGCGCCAAGAGAACGTGACTCATGGGCCGGTAGACAGGCAACGAGGTGATTGCTACCGTGACATGAAGGGAGGGAACGACAACCCACGGCATGCTGCACGAGTGACCGCCCATGCTGCAGTGACCACCCGCCTGCGTCTTCACGACGGGCGCTTTTGCGCCATCAGCATGATCGCCCATGTCAGTCATGGACATCTGGCTTTCATGTGACGGCGAAACGGCAGGCGCCATCGCTGAACAAAGCGACGCCTGCGCGGGGTAGCCGAGTATCGGCAACCACGCGATCAGAAAACAAGCGATCAATTTGGTCAGAAATTTCATGATTTTTAGTATAGGCGCAGTCGGGCAGTGATGCCACGTCTTGCAATCTCGGTATTTACGTCGACAACCTGATGGGCGAAGTCCCAGTGAATGCGACATTAGCGGCCCCAGCGTTGCAGGTGCGCGAGGAACGTGTCCGCACCAACGAATCCCACCACTTCCGCCCCCGTTTGTTGCTGACCGCTTCGGTCATAGAAAATTAATGCGGGCGGTCCGAACAATCCATAGCGCTTTAGCAGCGCAGCATCGGCGGGTGTGTTTCGTGTGACGTCGATGCGCAGGAGCTTCCAGTGTGCCAATTCAGCCGCCACACGTGGGTCGGCGAACGTAAAGCGTTCCAATTCCTTGCAGGAGAGGCACCAGTCCGCATAAAAGTCCACCATGACGGGCTGACCATGTGCCTGATTCAGTGCGTCGTCCAGTTCGGCCACCGTGCGCACCGGCTGAAAACGCGAGGGGCTTTCCGTGACGGCTGCCGTCCCCTGTGGCAGGCGCTTTAGCGGCTGCAACAAATCGTCGTTACCGGACAGGGCACCGAGCAGTTCGGCAATACCGGCAGCGACAAGGAGCACACCCAGTGCTTTGCCCACCCGTGCAATACCACGCGCATCCGGCGGCAATGGATCAATCGCACGAAGCATCATGCCGCACGCGGCGAGGAGCGCGGCCACCAGCACCATCAGCAGCCACGATGGCAGCAACGAGTAGACGAACCACAGGGCGGCCACCAGTAGCATCACGCCCAGCGTGTTCTGCGCCGCACGCATCCATTTACCTGTTCGCGGCAAGACCTGCGCGCCAAACGTGCCGACGACCAGTAACGGAATCCCCATGCCGATTGCCATCACATAAAGTGCCAGCGCACCGGAAAGCAGATCACCGCTTCGCGAGATGTACAGCAACGCACCAGCGAGCGCCGGCGTTGAACAGGGCCCGACGAGCAGCGCGGACAGGGCGCCCATCAGCAAGACGGGAAGGATACGTCCACCAGGCAATCGCTGGCTCCAGCCAGTGAGGCCCGTTTGCCAGCGTGAGGGCAATTGCAGTCGGAACATGCCGAACATCCCGAGCGCGAAGATCACCATGAGCATACCGAAGCTTGACAGGATCCACGGTTGCTGCATGAACATCACCAACTGGATGCCGAAGAACGCTGCAATGCTGCCCGCCAATGCGTAAGTCAGCGCCAGTCCCTGAACGTAGGCAAAGGTGAGCG
Organism: Caballeronia sp. M23-90; assembly: GCF_053574605.1. Taxonomy (NCBI): domain Bacteria; kingdom Pseudomonadati; phylum Pseudomonadota; class Betaproteobacteria; order Burkholderiales; family Burkholderiaceae; genus Caballeronia; species Caballeronia sp. M23-90. The sequence continues at coordinate 45,262 of NZ_JBSIPA010000001.1, forward strand.
CAAAAGCGTGCCAGAAATGCGGCCGAGCACTGTGTATTTCACCACCCAACACCACCGCTGTCACGATCGGAATGAGCGGATACATGCACGCCGTCCCCGCGATCAACAGGCCCGCAAGAAAAAAGCCGAGCAACTCAGCGATGCTGAGGCCGGCGGACGACGGCAGTGCCATCCCGAACAGTGTCGGCGGGTTCGCCGGTGCGCTGACGTCGGCATTGGCGACACGAGCTTGGTCTGGAGCATGCGTGATGTTCGACACCGCGCCGGCGGCTGCAATGCGGTAGGTCCGGGTGAGGGGCGGATAGCAGACACCCAGATCCGCGCACCCTTGAGAGGTCACTGACAGTACGACGTCGGCGGTCACGGGATGAGGTAACGTCAGACGCAGCAACACCGGGCCGTGATAAACGAAGACCTTGCCGAAGGTGGGATCGTCTTTCTCTTCGCCCGGTGGCAAGTCGACCGGCTTCATCGGGACGCTATCTACAGAGAAGCTAAAACGGTCCCGGTAAAGGTAGTAGCCGGAGTGCGTGCCGAAATCGAGCGTAACTTGCTGAGGTGCGCTGAGACTGACAGTTAGCGGGAAGGCCCGTTCGGGTGGCAACAGGTCAGATTCGGTCACCGCATGCGCTAGAAGCGGGACGACCGCAACGAGGAGCGCGAGCACTATCCGCTTGAACCAGCGCCATGCGCCTGCAATGTCGCGGGCACAGCGCGTCAGGCGCCCGCCCGCGTCCGGTCGCGTACCTAGCTGCACTTTGTCGATGAGCGTCATTGCCCCATCCTCCGACGCGTCGAAATGGCTCCGAATTGTCACACTGTAAGCGATCTCGCGGCCTAGCCCGTCTCGCCGTGATTCGACGATGGTCGATTCGCCGGCCTCACTGCATTCTTGACCCTGACCGAGCGTGAAGGTCAAGAACTCATAGAAAAAAAAACGAGGTGCGCGCGTCCTACGACGGCGATCGTAGGAGCTGATAGGCAGAAAGAAGGCTAAATGCGCGGAAAGCGAAGCGCCAAACCACGACGCACGATGACCGACCGAAATCAGATACTCGGATGCGATCTTAGCGTGTCGCCCGATTGCGACCGTAACGAAGCAAGCGCAATGCATTGGCGGTCACAAGAACCGTTGCGCCCGTGTCCGCGAGAATCGCCATCCACAAGGTGGTAACGCCAAACACGGTCGTGGCAAGAAAGATAGCTTTGAGGCCCAGCGCCAGCCCAATGTTTTGCCAGATGTTGCGGAGGGTCACCTTGGACAAATCAATGAGATCGGCCACGCCCATGACGCGATTGCGCAGCAAGGCGACTTCGGCCGTCTCGAGCGCCACCTCGGTTCCTCCACCCATGGCGACACCGACCGACGCGGCCGCAAGCGCGGGCGCGTCGTTAATGCCGTCGCCGACCATGGCGACAGGCCCTGCCTTCTTCAACAAAGCGATTTCTGCGAGCTTCTCATCGGGCAACAGTGCCGCTTTCGCGCTGATTCCAATCGTTGCGCCGATCGCGTTCGCTGTTCGCTGGTTGTCCCCGGTCAGCATGACGGTAGCGATGCCCATCGATTTCAACCTCGCAATCCCTATGGCAGCATCATCCCGCGGCTCATCCCGTAGCGCGATAAGCGCATCCACTCGCTTGCCCGAAAGCAGCACGACGACAGTTTTGCCCTGGTCCTCCAGCTGGGAAATGACGTGCGCCACTCGGTCGTCTAAGGGTGCCTGCTCCGCTGCGTATCGCGGCGACCCGACGGAGGCGAAGCCATCCTTCAATCGTACCGTCACAGCCTTTCCAGGCGTCGCCATTGCACCCCCGAAGCTCGAAGGAAGCACTAGCCCGCGCGCCATCGCTGCTTCGACAATGCCGATCCCAAGTGGATGGTTCGTTTTGCGCTCAACTGCCGCCGCTTTTGCGAGAACATTCGCCTCGTCACCCTCGACCGGCACAATGTCGGTCACCTGCGGGCGACCCTGGGTAAGTGTTCCGGTTTTGTCGAATGCGACCGTTTTCACTTTGCCGAGCGTTTCAAGCGCTGCGCCACCTTTGATCAGCAAACCGAGCCTGGCTCCAGCCGCAAGGCCGGATGCGATTGCGGCAGGCGTGGAGATGACCAGCGCGCAAGGGCACGCAATTAAAAGCGTTGCCAGACCCCGATAGACCCACGTGATCCAGTCTCCGCCAAAAGCGAGTGGCGGCACCACGGCGACCAGAAGCGCGATCAGCATTGCGGCCGGCGTGTAATTCGCACTGAAGCGATCGATCAATCGCGCTGTTGGCGCTTTCGATCCCTGCGCCTCCTCAACCATGTGAATAATGCGGGCGATCGTGTTATCAGCAGCAACGCGTGTAATCTCGACTCGCAACTCCCCATTCGCGTTGGTGCTGCCTGCGAACACGCTTGCTCCAGGTTCTTTTGGCACCGGCACGGACTCGCCCGTTATCGGCGCCTCATCTACTTCGGAGACCCCTTCGGTCACTCGACCGTCAGACGGCACACGGTCGCCAGGACGCACGATCACAATGTCTCCAACCAGCAAGTCTTCAGCCGATACTTTTTCGAGCATGCCATCCCGGTCGCGCAGGGCCTCGCGAAGAGTCAAGTTCATTAATGATTCGATCGCGCTTCGTGCGCGTCCGGCGGCAATCGTTTCCAGCAACTCGCCGACCGCGAACAGAAAGATGACAACGGCAGCCTCTTGCGCCGCACCGATTGCAACAGCACCGAGTGCCGCCACCGACATGAGCGTCTCGATGCTGAACGGGGTGCCAGAAATTGCACCCGCATATACGCGCTTTAACACCGGAACAACACCGAGCAGCGCCGCGATCGAATACGCCCATCGCGCTAAACCTGGATCGATTTGGGCGAACGCGGACGCGATCGCGAACATCGCACCCGTGAACAGAACAAGTTGCCCCTTGCGAGTGCGCCACCATGTTGGCGCAGTGCGCTCACCCGCGTCTGGCGTCGCCGAGGATTCCCCTTGAGCGTTCGACAATGGAGTAAAACCAAGCGCCTTGATCTTGGCTTCAATGCTTTCCGGCGATGTACGATCTTCGTCGAGCGTAAGACTCAGGCTCTCTTGGCCGTAGCTGACATTAATGTCGCTAACACCCGGCAGGCGCTTCATCGCATTTTCGATCTTGACCGCGCAAGCTCCGCAATCCATTCCTTCGATCCGAAGTTTCAGCGTGCTTGGACTTGCCATTGGATGACCTCGACAAAATTCTCGTTGAGGACTAGCATAAACCCTGTAGTAACCAGAGGGTCAAGGAATGGATACACCGATTTTGACGATTGGTCATCTGGCGAAAGAGACCGGCACGAAGGTGGAAACGATCCGGTTCTATGAAAGGATCGGCGTGTTGCCGCACCCTGAACGCACGGCCGCCAACTATCGCACCTACGATATCTCGCACCTCAATCGGCTGAGCTTTATACGGCGTGCCCGGGAGTTGGGCTTCTCGCTGGATCAAGTGCGCGAGCTTTTAGCGCTTGCAGATGATCGTAGCCAATCGTGTGCTGCGATCGATGCAATTGCCAATGAGCATCGCCGCGAAGTCGAACGCAAGATATGCGATCTTCAGGCTCTCAAGGCCGAACTGGACAATCTCATCGATCAATGCGGCTGCGGCACGGTCGCTGAGTGTCGAATTATCGAATCCCTTTCGCCTGCCGATTAGTCGGTCCGCCTGTCGCAAATGAGTGCCTGTTTCAAAGCCGTTCCGTCGACTGGGCGGTTGACAAGTGAGGCCCGCAAACTCCTGCTAAGTAAAAGTCAGACAGGCACAACGGGTCCAGGAACTGCCGATCGTGTCTGCCCGGCAGCGCTGCTCAGGAAAGTAGCGATAAGTTGCGGAGGAATGGTTCGCGTCAAAAGGCGCTCGGCGACAGTGCTATTAAGCTAACTTTCTTATCTTAGTAGTTGTCCCCACACGCTTCCGGGGCGCCCGACAACTTGTAGAGAGTAACCTAGCCGCCGAGTTGATCGTCGTTGGCTATCGAGAAGTCCCTCTTCGACCGCGAAACATTACCCGACGCCTCAACGTAGCAATCGTTGCAACCGCCGCATAAATGAGGGTGTCCCGAGACAGTCTGAAAAAAATTAGGTAAGCATCGCCGCAGCGGCGGATGCCATCTGAATAACGCCGAGTTCTCGTTTCTACTGTGAAAAGTCCAGCGCGTTCGTAAGATCCCCCATCGGCTTGCCACCGTTCGCCACGAGCGCGGCGTCACGTGTCGTCAGCCCGGCAAGAGACGGCAGCGAGAACCGATGCGTGATGAGCTTGAGGATCGACGTCGTATCGTATTGCGTGTGATCGACGAAACCCTTCTTCGCGTACGGCGAGATGACGAGTGCCGGGATACGGGTCCCTGGGCCCCAACGATCACCCTTGGGCGGTGCGACGTGATCCCAGAAGCCGCCATTTTCGTCGTAGGTCACCACGACGACCATATTCTTCCACTGCGGGCTCGCCTGAAGGTGCTGAATGACGTTGGCGATATGCGCATCGCCCGACGCCACATCCGTGTAGCCCGCGTGTTCATTCAAATTTCCCTGGGGCTTATAAAAAGCAACTTTCGGCAAAGTACCTGCGTCAATCGCCTTAATAAATTCAGCGCCGTCCGTTCCACCATCGAGCAAATGTTGCGCGCGGTTGGCCGTACCAGGTGCCAAGTCCGCAAAATAATTGAACGGTTGGTGATGGGTCTGGAAGTCCGGTACCACATTCACCGCACCGTTGATCTTTGTCCGGTCAGCCAATGCCGCTGCCCACGACCCCCCGTACCACGCCCAAGAGACGCCGGCGTTGTTTAAGAGGTCGCCGATGTGTTGCTGTGTTTGCGGGGGCAGCGTCGTCGCAACGCTGGGGTCAGCGAGTGTCGGGTCGCCGCCTGCAGCGGGAGGATTGCCGCTTGGCTGGTACGGCGGTTGCATGGTGTTAATTGCGAAAAAGTCGGGCGAAAGGTTGCCCGAATTGACGAACTTTGGAATGCCAGTCAAAGCAGACGAAGGCGAGTTAGCCGCGACTTGCAACGAGACTCCGTCGCTGTTTACAGCCGATACGGAACTCGCGGCCGGGCTTTTGTCGGCGTTCGGATATGTCGGCGTGCATGCGCACGCGAGCCACTGATGGTTGAGAAACGAGCCCCCAAAAGCACTCATGAAAAAGTTGTCGGCGAGCGTGTATTGCTGAGCGATTTTGTAAAGCGGAAGCTTGTCAGCGTTTGTGTTGTAGTGACCCATGACGAGACCGCCCGAGTCAGCCCACGCGGTGAACTTGTCGTTCTTCCCGCCGTCGATCTGCATTTGATTTTCATAGAACCGGTGGTACAGGTCCCGTGTGGTAACCGATAACGCGGCATTGAATCCGGCCGGATCATCGATAGCGAAGAGGGTATTCGGCAGATTGACAGTCATCGCTTGGGTGATGGCCGGCGTCACGCCTGTGGCTGTCAAACCGCCCCAAACGGCTGGCAGAGTGGGCAGCACGCTACCATCGCGGTCGAGCTGTTGCGTGTTGACCGTTGTAGCGTTCTGGATGCCGTTCGCACCCGGAAAGGTGCCATATAGGTTATCGAAGCTGCGGTTCTCAGCGTAGATCACTACGATATTTTGCACGGATGAAAGGTCTGCGTGATTGCTGTCGTGGCCGCCGCACGCGTATAAGCCGAAGACGGTTAAAGCTGCAAGCGGGATGGCACACACGAGTTTCTTGTTCATGGATTTTCTCTTGGGTGGGGGGCCGGCGCGTCGCAGGTATCGCACAGCGCCAAATCGTCGGGCGCCGTAAGTCTCGCAAACTACGTTGACAGAAAAGAGCCGAATTACTTACGTAAACGAAAGCTACGAGAAAGATTATCTGGACGCCGAATCGTCACAGAAAAGACATCTGCGCGACATACGCTGCGGCTTTCTTGATGCGAGCTCGCCATGTTTTTAACGCAGCGCTTTTCGCTTGCAGCAGTCCCTGCTATCAAATCGATTGCATTCGGCGCAGCCTGCGCGTTCATGTGCATCGCTTGGCTCGCTGGTTGCGACTCTCATGCAGAGACCCAGAAAAACGCAGCCGAGCCGACAAAGGTAAGTACCGCACTAGCGGGCGGGCAATCGAGAGCCCAGGTGTTCGCGGCCGTCAAACTGATGACCTCAGTCGGCGAGAAGATATTTCTGGATCCCTCACTGTCTGGCTCCGGCTCGCTTTCGTGCGCGTCATGTCATAACCCGTCTCATGCATTCGGCCCACCTAATTCGCTATCCGTACAACTCGGCGGTAACGATATGCATCGCTCAGGTTTTCGGGCCGCCCCTTCGTTGACGTACTTGCAGGGTATGCCTCAGTTCACTGAACACTTTCACGACTCGGACGACGAAGGAGATGAGAGTGTCGATGCAGGACCGACCGGAGGACTGACGTGGGATGGCCGCGTCGATCAGGGTTCGGATCAAGCGCGCATACCTTTGTTGTCCTCATTCGAGATGGGTAGCACGCCGGCGAAGGTGGTGTCTGCCGTAAAGGCCGCTCCGTATGCCGGTGAATTCAAGCTGGCGTTTGGCCCTGACATCTTCAACAATGATGACAAGGCGTTTGCAGCAGTCCTCAAGGCACTCGAGACATTCGAGCAAGTGCCTGCGAAGTTCTATCCGTACACAAGTAAGTTCGATGCCTATCTTGCAGGGAAGGCAACGTTAAACGCTGCAGAGCTGCACGGTCTCGACCTTTTCAACGATGAGCGCAAGGGCAACTGCGCATCCTGTCACATCAGTCAGCGTGCGAAGGATGGGACTCCCCCACGATTCACTGACTTTGGGCTCATTGCAATCGGTGTGCCGCGAAACCGAGCATTGCCCGTCAATAAAGATCCGCACTTTTATGATCTGGGTGCCTGCGGTCCGGAGCGCACTGATTTGAAAGGACGTGCGGAATATTGCGGTATCTTCCGCACGCCGTCGCTACGCAACGTCGCGCTGCGCAAGACGTTTTTTCACAATGGGATCTATCACTCGCTCGAAGACGTCGTCCGCTTTTACGTGCAACGAGATACGAACCCAGAAAAGTTCTATCCGGTCTCGAGGAGCGGTGTCCAGAAATTCGACGACCTACCGAAACGCTACTGGGCGAACCTGAACACCGACGCTCCGTTTGATCGAAAGCGCGGGGAAAAACCGGCGCTGGATGAGGCAGAGATCAAAGATGTTGTCGCGTTTCTCAACACGCTGACCGATGGGTACGAGACTGCAACGAAGTGAGGGCAGTCGTGGGCATACATCATGCGGGAGTCGTGATCTTATCCTAATTCAGACACGCTTCGATGGCCGCTTGTACCTTGCGGTGGCACAAAATATTGGTTGAGCGTGCGCACTCGATCGACGTCATTCGCAGCTGCGAACTTCTCGGGTCAGGAAGTAATCCGAATGCCCCTTACCTTCTCTTTATCGGAAGCAGCGACGTCGATATCAACGTCGCACTCGGGGCCCGTGGAGTCCGGCGACACTCACCGTCGCAACTCCTCGTCGTTTCTCAAGCGCGTTTCCGTGTCGCTCGGCCGTCGCGTGACAGCCACATTGCGGTCACAAATGCGAAAGCCGAGATACACGATACGACAAGGATCACCGTTCCGGCGAGAGAGTAGTTCTGATGGATAGTCCACAACGCGGCAGCCGAAATGGGCGCGACCCCTTTCGCGATATTGGATGGTGTCGACAATAGGCCGCTGACCGCGCCGTAACCTTCGGTCCACATGACATCCTGCACGATCGTTCCGCGCAGGATCGTCATCATCCCATTGGCGCCTCCGTAAATAAGGGCAAACAGCATCAGGAGGCCAGGCGACGCTCCCGCACATAAAAGAACAACGACCGAGACGGGAAAAGAAATCGTAACGATAATGCCGATGAGCGCTGGACGTACATTGCGGCCAACTGCAAACCACAACGCGCGCGCGGCGACCTGGGCCGGTCCGATGACTGCCATGGTCGCCAAGATCAAACCAGAGCCGGCATGCCGTTCAACCAGAAGCGGGACTAAATGAAAGGTCAAGGCTGCGAACGCGGCGTAGTACGCAGTGAAGCACACGCTCAAGCCCCAAAACGTGGGCGTGTGCAAGGCCCGAGCGGTCGAGGCCTGCGCCTCTGATTTAAGGCGCGCTTTCTCGGCGGTACTGCGCGCTTGGCCGGGGTTTCCCTTGACTGCGGTGAGGTGGATAGGCAGACAAACCACCAGGTTGATTGCTGCCAGCGCGATGAGGGCGTGCCGCCAGCTGAGCCAACTCACAAGACCTTGTGTCAGCGGAATGAAGAGCGTGCTCGCGAAACCGGCAACGAGCGTGATCAGTGTGATCTTGGTGCGAAACGTTGTCGGGTAGTCTCGCGTTACTACCGCGAACACCGGGTCGTACAGTATTGCGGCCATCGCGACACCCAAACCGATCCAGACGACGAAAAGGCACGCTAGACTCTGCGCTTGTGACCAGAGCAATAACATCGCGGTAGCGAGGATCGAACCGGCAACCATCACAAATCGTCCGTGACCTCGGTCGATCCAGGCCCCGATCGGGTAGGCTGCCAGGCCCGAGACAAGCAGCCCGACTGAGAGAGCGCCATTGGTCCACGTACGACTCCAACCCATCGTGTGCTCCATCGGCACGACGAATAGCGAAAAGCCGTAATACACGGAGCCCCAGGAAACGAGTTGAGCAATCGCGAGTGCCCACGTGGCAACATTTTCGTGCTCGGCGTACCTGCCCCAACGATTCGACAAAGTATTCACTTCGGGCCAGCCCCCGTTACGTCAGTTCCCGCGTTCGTAGGGGCGATCCGGAAGGCGTTGCAGCAAAAAAAACGGGGAGACATCAAGTCGCTCGCGATGACCTCGGCGAGGCGCTCCTCGCGTAGCGGTGCATCAAAGGCGTCGCTTTCAGCGGGCCCAGCTAAGTGACCGGCGGACAGCAGGCCGATTCCTTCACGAGTGCAGAAAGAAGTGAGTTCGTTAAGCTTATAAAGACCGCGAGCGGCCGCTAGCATATTCACGCGAAGAAACGACTTGCGATTGACCAGCGTCACATAAAATGTGACGCCCTCCTCAGCAAGCTGATTGCGGGTTCGCAAGAATGCGGTCTGCCAATCACAGGGAGGAAATCGGAACAAGACGGATGCGTCGAGCAAAAGCACTGCCGCGCTCGCCGCACCACCCCTTACAAAGCGCAGAAGCTCAAGCCGACCGACGCCCGTCGTGATGAGTAACGAGTCGACCGACCTTCCCGCTGTATGACCGAGCGAGCGCGATAATGCTGTTGCGAAGGCGCGGAAATCGCCAGTCCCTCGACTAGACGCAGAGCGGCCGGCGAGAAGGCCACGACCCACAACCGAGCCTTCGTTCGCGGCACTCGAGGACGGGTCGAGTCGAACCGCAACGAACGCCCGCATCGACTTGCATTCAATATCACCGGAACTCGGCAATAATTGACAGACGGTCTCTCTATCATTTGTCATGGTTCGCTCCCAGATCCTTCTCACGCCAAGGTGCACGGTCTGTCGGACGCCGAAAGGGTCCGCCCCGCACTTGCTAAATTACTACATTTCCATATAATTGGAAATATGAAATTTTCGCCTGGATACATTGCTATGTCATCTAAATCGCGCATCACTGATAATTCAATGCCTGCTGCAAAGCCTGACTTCCTGGACGGCAACATTGCCAAACGCCTGGGCATGCCGGACGCGTCACCGCCGAAAATCTTGCTGCTCTATGGGTCGCTGCGTGAGCGCTCGTTCTCGCGTCTCGCTGTGGAGGAAGCCGCGCGCCTGCTTGAGTTCTTCGGTGCTGAAACCCGAATCTACGACCCGCGCGGGTTACCTTTCCCTGATGATGTGGACTGCAACGAGCACCCCAAGGTGAAGGAGCTTCGGAACCTCTCAATCTGGTCAGAAGGCCAGGTCTGGTGCAGCCCCGAGCGGCACGGCACCATCTCCGGCATCATCAAGACCCAAATTGACCATCTGCCGTTAGCGATGGGCGGCGTCCGCCCTACTCAAGGGCGCACACTCGCTGTCATGCAAGTGAGCGGCGGTTCACAAAGCTTCAACTCGGTAAATCAGCTTCGCCAGTTGGGGCGATGGATGCGCATGTTCACCATCCCCAACCAGTCGTCAGTGGCAAAGGCGTATGAGGAATTTGACGAGCACGGACGAATGAAGCCGTCGGCCTACTACGACCGCATCGTTGACGTCATGGAGGAGTTGGTGAAATTCACGCTCCTCTTGCGCGGGAAGGCGGATTACCTTGTTGATCGATACAGTGAACGGGTCGACGAAGGTCGTCCCATAGATCCCCGCACGGACCTCGCGGCATTGGCGGGCGCTGAGGAGATGGCAATCACGGACCAAAGGGAGTGAGCGTCATGAACGCTATGGACAGCAAGCTGGCGGTGAAGGCGCTTGCGGCGCTTGCGCAGGAAACGAGATTGGCCACGTTCCGATTGCTGGTCACCGCAGGGCCCGAAGGGATGAGCGCGGGAGCAATTTCAGAAAGCTTGGGGTTAGCCGCGCCTACCCTGTCTTTCCATCTGAAGGAATTGGCCCATTCTGGCTTGATCGAGGGCACCGCGCAGGGGAGATTCGTGATGTACCGCGCGCAGTATGGACACATGCAGGCGCTTATCGACTTCCTGATGGAAAACTGTTGCGCAGCAGAAGGACTGGGCTGCGCAGCCAAGGATGCGGTAGCGTAGGGTCTGTTTTCCTTCAGCGGCTATCGGTGAACCCCGCAATCAACGCAGCCGCAGCACAAGCGCGTTCGCGAAACCGTTCAGGCGGTCACCGGCTTGCACTTCACCTTTTTGCGAGGCGTGCAATTTGCTGAGTCCACTCCCTCACAGCAGTTCTCGGTTAGAAAGCCGATCAGGTCGTTCACGTGATTGATCTCTGGGGCATAGTAGACAAAACGGCCCTCTTGGCGGGAACTCACCAAGCCCGCATGCGTGAGCTCTTTCAGGTGGAACGAAAGCGTCGCGCTGGCCAGTTCCAACTGCTCTTGAATGACCCCCACGCTCACCCCATCCGGACCTGCGGTAACCAACAGGCGAAAAATCCCCAGGCGCGTGGATTGCGCGAGCGCGGAGAGTGCTTTGATTGCGTCTTTTTCCTTCATCATGCCGTTGACTCGTCAGAATTCAACCAACGATTCTACAGCTATCGAGATGTCAATTGCATGACACTTTTGTTTAAGCCGCTTTTGCAACACTCGCGACCGTCGGGTGCGCGGTTGACAGCCGATATCCGGATCCGCGGACGGTCTCGATCATCCCTTCGCCGTGCGCTGGCCGAAGCGCGGATCTTAAGCGCTTTACGTGCACATCGACCGTGCGTTCCTCGATGAATACGTGGTCGCCCCAAACCTGGTCGAGCACAAAGGTCCGCGAGTGAACCCGTTCAGGATGAGTCAGGAAAAAATGCAGTAGCTTGAACTCCGTTGGGCCAAGGCGCAGCGGAACCTCAATGCCATCTACCATCCCGAAGACCCTACGCGTGGCCGGGTCCAATCTAATCCCGTTCATGATGACCGGATCGTCGGTCAGTTGCGGCGCCCTTCTTCGTAAAACTGCCTTGATCCGCGCCAACAGTTCTTTCGGCGAAAACGGCTTCGATATGTAGTCGTCGGCGCCCGCTTCAAGACCTTCCAGGCGGTGGTATTCCTCGCCACGGGCAGTGAGCATAATCACCGGTAGATCGCGTGTTCGAGGATCGCTCCGGAGATCTTTCAAGAACGTCAGACCTGATTGGTCCGGTAGCATCCAGTCCAGAACAATGATGTCTGGAAGCACGTCGGAGATTATCTCGTTGGCTTTGGCCACAGTGAACGCCGCGAGCGGAAGATAGCCCGCATGTCGGGCATTAACCGAAAGTATTTCGGCGATCGCCGGTTCATCTTCAACGAAAAGTATGGTTGCGGGCACTACCTTTCCCCTTATCCTTAGCCCAACGCTTCGCGCTCCAGCTGCTCACGCGACACATGGCGTACGTCGGTGCCTTTAACGACATAGATGATGAATTCCGCGATGTTCGTCGCGTGATCACCAATCCGCTCAATTGCCTTCGCGATAAATAGATAGTCAAGTGCAACCGAAATCACGCGCGGGTCTTCCATCATGTAGGAAACCAGTTTTCTCACGAACGCTTTGAATTGCTCATCGATCGCGTCGTCCTCCCGGATGATGTGGGCTGCCGCCACGGTGTCCAAGCGTGCAAACGCATCAAGCGCACGGTGAAGAACGGAAATTGCCATGTCACCAGATTGTTTGATTTCGGCAATGTTTATAGATCGGGCAGCTGGCTCACTCGAGATACGTCGGGTTCGCTTGGCGATTTTCCTCGCCTCGTCGCCCGCGCGTTCGAGATTTGTGATCGTCTTTGAAACGGCCATTAAAAGACGCAGGTCTCTCGCGGCTGGCTGACGACGGGCGATGATGTTGCTGATCTCCTCGTCAATGTCAACTTCCATCGTGTTCAATCGCCGCTCGTCTTCCATGATCCTGTCCACCAGATCGAGATCGAAGTCGTTTAATGCCCGCATAGCGCAGTCGATTTGCGACTCAACCAGTCCCCCCATTGCAAGCAACTTGCTGGACACTTGATTCAGATCGGCATCGAACTGGCTCGACAAATGTTTATCCGTCATGGTGACTCCTTAGCCGAAGCGGCCGGTGATGTAGTCTTCGGTCGCACGTTGCTCTGGCTTCTTAAAGATTTTCTGTGTCAGCCCAAACTCGACGAGCTCACCCATGTACATATATGCGGTGTAATCGGAGCACCGTGCGGCCTGCTGCAGGTTGTGCGTGACGATGACCACCGTATGGTCATCCTTCAACTCGAGCACCAGTTCTTCGATACCCGCAGTCGATATCGGATCCAGCGCTGAACATGGTTCGTCCATCAACAGCACGTCAGGATGCATGGCAATGGCACGCGCGATACACAATCGTTGCTGCTGGCCACCGGACAGGCCGTAGCCACTCATGTGAACTTTGTCTTTGACCTCCTTCCACAAGGCAGCACGGGTCAATGCCCACTCGACACGCTCGTCCAGATCTGACTTGGAAATGGTCTCGAATGCCCTCGGTCCGAAGGCGACGTTTTCGTAGATTGACATCGCGAACGGGGTGGGCTTCTGAAAGACCATTCCGACGTTGGCCCGATGAAACGTTACGTCCTCTTTTGAGGTAAGCACGTTCGCACCGTCTATCCGAATTTCGCCTTCAGCCCGCTGCTCTGGGTAAAGGACATATATCTTGTTGAATGTCCTAAGAAGCGTCGACTTTCCACATCCCGACGGACCGATGAACGCCGTTACGCGCTTCTCGGGAATAGAAAGATTGATGTCCTTGAGTGCATGAAATTTGCCGTAGAAGAAGTTCAGATTTTTAACTTCTATCTTCGTGGCCAGCTCTGCATCAATGTCTGGCTTGGGAGCAAGCTCAACCATAGAGACCTCGGACGTAGCCCTCGGTAAGCTTCTCGCGTGGTTTGCTGAATATTTGCTCGGTCGTTCCAAATTCGACGAGCTTGCCCAAGTGCATAAACGCCGTATTTTTTGACACCCGAGCGGCCTGCTTCATGTTGTGTGTGACCATGACGACCGTGTAATTTCGTTTCAGAGTCTCCAGCAACTCCTCGATGCGGCCCGTGGCGATCGGGTCCAATGCCGAGGTAGGCTCATCCAAGAGAAGGACCTCGGGATCAACCGCGATGGCGCGGGCGATGCACAGGCGTTGCTGCTGACCGCCCGATAGAGCGAGGGCACTTTGGTCGAGCTTGTCCTTCACTTCGTCCCAGAGCGCACCTTGCCGCAAAGCGAACTCCACCCGCTCGTCCATCTCCGAGTGGTTGAGTGACTCGTGATGGCGGATCGCCAGGGCGATATTTTCGTAGATGGACATCGTGAAAGGCGTCGGCTTTTGGAACACCATGCCGACCTTCAGACGAAGCGCACTCAGTTTGAAGCTGGGGTCAAGGATGTTCTGGCCGTCCAGTTCGACCGCACCTTTAGCAGCCTGTCCAGGATAGATCGAGTACATCCGGTTCAGCACTCGCAGCAAGGTTGACTTGCCGCAACCGGACGCTCCAATGATCGCGGTGACCTCTCTGTCGGGAAAGTCGACGTTCACGTCGAACAGCGCCTGACGGTGGCCGTAGTGGAAGTCGAGGTTGCGTACGCGAATGCGCGTGTTGTTGGTACGGGCTGATGGCATCTTAACGGGGGGCATGAGCGCGGCCGAAGAAGGTGCGCGACAGGATTGCCAGCGCAAGAACGAAAATCGTCATCAAGAAGGCCCCTGCCCAAGCTAGAGCGTGCCAACTGTCGTACGGGCTCATCGCATACTGGAATATGACCACCGGGATATTGGCCATCGGACCGTTCGGGGTGGTCGTCCAATACTGGTTGTTGAGCGCCGTGAACAGAAGCGGCGCCGTCTCACCGCTGATGCGTGCCACCGCGAGCAGAACACCGGTGACAACGCCCGAACTCGCTGCTTTCAACAATATGCGCGAACTGATCTTCCAACGAGGGATGCCGAGTGATAGTGCCGCCTCGCGCATGCTGTCCGGTATCAACTGAAGCATCTCGTCGGTGGTCCGAATGACGACCGGGAGCATGATGATCGCAAGCGCCACAGCACCTGCCCATCCCGAGAAATGCCCGACCTGCCTGACGATGATCTCGTACGTGAACAGACCAATGACAATCGACGGCGCGCTCAGCAAAATGTCGTTCACGAAACGGATGACCGCCCCTAGACGGGTTCCGCGCGCGTATTCCGCCAAGTAGGTACCGGCCATCAATCCAAGCGGCACTCCGATGACGGTGGCGATGCCAATCATGGTGAAACTGCCATACAGCGCGTTGAGTAGGCCCCCGTCTTGGCCGGGAGGCGGTGTCATTTGCGTCACCAAACTCGGCCGCAAGGCAGCGGCACCATTGATGACCGTCGTGACAAGGATCCAGGCGAGGAAGAAAAGACCAAAGAGCGTCGAGCCGACCGATAACAGGAACACCACATTGTTGGTGAATCGCCGCCGGCGGAGTTTTCTCATGTCGAAGCCTTGCATCATTTCGCTCCTTCCATTCGGTTCAATCTCATCAACAGCAATTTCGCGAACGCGAGCACGATAAAGGTCACAACGAAGAGGACGAAGCCCAACGCGATGAGGGACGACAAGTAGATCGGAGAGTCGGCTTCCGTGAACTCGTTGGCAAGCGTTGCTGCGATTGAGTTGCTCGGATTCAGCAAGGACACGCTGAGATCGTGCGCATTACCCAAGACGAACGTGACCGCCATCGTTTCACCCAGCGCTCGCCCCAACCCGAGAAATATGGCGCCGATAACGGCCGAGCGCGTGTACGGCAGAATCACCTTGCGCATGACTTCCCAGCGCGTCGAACCAAGGGCAAAGGCCGACTCTTTCAGTACCTGGGGTGTCGCCGAGAACACGTCGCGCATCACAGCACTGATAAACGGAATGATCATGATGCCGAGGATGATGCCGGCCGGAAGCATGCCGAGGCCGATGGGCGCGCCCGAGAAAAGTGGACCGATGAGCCACTTGTTACCGAGGTGATCAATGAGCCAAGGCTCCACATGGTCGGCCAGGACGGGCGCGAACACAAATAGGCCCCACATCCCGTAGATGATGCTGGGGATAGCGGCGAGTAGTTCAATCGCCGTGCTGATTGGATTTTTCATCCAGGTCGGCGCGATCTCAGTGATAAAGATCGCGATACCAAAGCTGATCGGCACCGCAATCAGGAGCGCGAGGAAGGAGCTGACCAGCGTCCCGTAAATGGGAATGAGCGCGCCGAATTTGTGCGCTACGGCGTCCCAGTCGGTACTCACGAGGAAGTGCCAACCGAATGTTTGGAAAGCCAGGCGTCCACCCCACAACATCGAGATGGCAATCCCTGCCAATAGAATCAGAACGAAGATAGCTGCTGCTGCAGCGGTATAGCGGAACAAGCGGTCCGCCAGCTCGTCGGGCAGGCGGCGCACACGGGTTCGGAAGGTTAATTCGGTGCCGAGCATGTCGCCGGCGCGACGCTGGCGGGGGGCGTCGTTTGCTAACTCTTCAGCAGTCGGGGGCATGACTCATCCTTGACGGCCAGCGCCGAGCGTGCCGCCGGCGCTGGCTGAGTTCACCAGCAGTTAGAACTTGAAGTTCGTGGACCAGTACGTTTCAATTTGCTTGACGAGCGGAGCGGGAAGCGGAACATAGTCGAGCGACTGCGCTTGCGGTTGCCCCTTCTCAAGAGCCCATTTGAAGAACTCAATCGCTGCTTTCGACTGCGCAGCATTTTTCGGCTGCTTGTACATGATGATGAACGTCGTGGCCGTGATCGGGTAGGCATCCGGCCCACTCGCGTCGGTCATGACCAGATCGAAGTCGGTCGAGTTTGTCCAATCAGCAGTCGCGGCTGCGGCCTGGAAGCTCTTGCCGTTGGGTTCAACGAAGTTTCCGGCCTTGTTTTGAATCGAGGCGTACGTCATCTTGTTCTGAATGACATACGCATACTCGACATATCCGATCGAGTTTTTTAGACGATTTACATACGCGGCGACACCCTCGTTGCCCTTGCCGCCAACGCCCACGGGCCAGGCAACCGACGTACCCTCACCTACCTTCGACTTCCAGTCAGGACTGACCTTGGACAGATAGTTGACCCAGTTGAAGGTCGTGCCTGATCCGTCCGAGCGGTGCACCACCGTGATGTTTGCACTTGGCAGGCTCACACCCGGATTTACCTTCACGATCGCCGGATCATCCCACTTCGTAATCTTTCCTAGATAGATGTCGGCTAACAGCGCACCCGTAAAGCGAAGCTTCCCTGGGGCCACGCCTGCTATGTTGACGACAGGCACTACCCCACCGATGACTGAGGGGAACTGGCCCATCTCCTTCGCCTTCAGGTCCGCTACCGACATTGGCATGTCGCTCGCACCAAAGTCGACAGTCGCCGCCTTGATCTGCGCGATACCGCCGCCCGAGCCGATCGACTGGTAATTCACCTTATTGCCAGACGACTGGTTGTAGTCAGATGACCATTTGGACAAGATCGGGTAGACAAACGTCGATCCGGCTCCCGTTATGTCTGCCGCGTGCGCGGCAACAGCAAATGTGGCAGCGAGCGCAGCGCTTGCGAGACGTTGCACGAACAACTTCTTCATTTTGGTCATCCTCAGTGGTTGCTGATATCTCGATAACTCTAGATACATTACGACTGTCGGGATTCTGAGTATAGTCCGTGACAAAGATGTGACAAGCTAGGCCTTGATGAAATTTTTATGACGGCGAACCATAACTGCAGTCTTTGAGGCATCGTCTCGGTGGTGCATTGTCAAAAAACGTCATTTCGATTATATTAGAGATGTCGATATGTCGCCATAGGCGGCTTTACGCTTTCAGGAGCATTCATGACCGAAAACCAAAAACACGCTGTTCTTTTCCTGTGCACCCATAACTCCGCGCGTTCGATTCTTGCGGAGGCCATCTTGAATGACGTGGCCGGCGACCGGTTTACCGCTTACAGCGCGGGAAGTCATCCGGGCACTGCGCCTAACCCTTTTGCCCTTGACCTGCTGCGCTCACGCGAAATCAACGTCGACAACCTCAGAAGCAAAAATTGGGATGAGTTTGCGGAAGAAGGCGCTCCCAAAATCGATTACATCTTCACCGTGTGCGACAACGCTGCAGGTGAAGTCTGCCCAATCTGGCCAGGACATCCCGCGAAGGCGCATTGGGGCATCCCTGACCCGTCGATAACTGAGGGCACGGACGAAGACAAGCGCAAGGCTTTCATTACTGCGTTCATTCAGTTGCGCAAGCGCATCGACTTACTGGTTAATCTGCCTTTAGACAAGCTGGACAGGCTTGATACGCAAGAACAACTTCAGCGCATCGGAAGCGATTTGGCCGCAAAGGGCGAATGAGGTTCGTGCACGCGCATCAGTTGCCACGACATAGACAGAACAGCGGCTACATCGCTGCGTGTTGAGCTATTGGCGCATCATGTCGACGGTTTCCACTCGCATTCCAACATCGTCTGCAGTGGCGCCGGGCCGTCCGGCTTCGAAACTATAGGAAGTCTTTAATGCTTACCGCAGTACTAATATTTATAGCCACTATTGTATTCGTGATTTGGCAGCCGAGGGGTTTGGGCATCGGCTGGAGCGCCGTCGGCGGTGCCGTCCTCGCGCTGCTGGCTGGCGTAATTCATATCTCCGATATTCCGGTGGTTTGGCATATCGTTTGGAACGCGACGCTCACGTTTATCGCTGTGATTATCATTAGCTTGCTTCTCGACGAAGCCGGCTTTTTCGAATGGTCTGCACTACACGTGGCGCGTTGGGGCAACGGCAACGGTCGGAAGCTTTTTGCGTTTCTGGTCCTGCTCGGTGCGGCCGTTGCCGCGTTTTTCGCAAATGATGGTGCCGCGCTAATTCTTACGCCTATCGTCATGGCAATGCTGCTTGCACTACGCTTTAGTCCAGCCGCAACCCTTGCGTTCGTGATGGCTGCGGGGTTCATAGCGGACACTGCTAGCTTGCCGCTTGTTGTTTCAAATTTAGTCAATATCGTCTCGGCTGATTTCTTCAAAATAGGCTTTGCTCACTACGCGAGCGTGATGATTCCCGTAGACATCGTCGCGGTCGCCGTCACGCTAGCCATGCTGCTATTTTATTTTCGCCGCGACATCCCCACCACCTACGACGTTGCCGAGCTCAAGCAACCGAGCGAAGCAATTCGCGACGCATCCACCTTCAAGGCTGGTTGGTGGGTGTTGGCGCTGCTGCTGATTGGATTCTTCGGGTGCGACGCCGTCGGCATCCCCATTAGCGCGGTTGCGGCCGTTGGTGCAGCCATTCTTCTGGTGGTCGCTGGGCGTGGTCACATCATCTCCACGAAGAAGGTCCTCAAGGAAGCTCCGTGGCAGGTCGTTATCTTTTCTTTGGGTATGTACCTGGTGGTGTACGGCTTGCGCAATCAAGGGCTCACTGGCTATGTTGCGCAAATTCTTAATTATCTCGCTGCTCACGGCGTCTGGGCGGCGGCACTGGGCACTGGACTTCTCACCGCTTTTCTGTCGTCTATCATGAACAACATGCCGACGGTGCTTGTCGGAGCGCTGTCTATCGATGCGAGCAGCGCAACCGGCGTCGTCAAAGAGGCCATGGTGTTCGCCAACGTCATTGGAAGTGACCTGGGCCCAAAAATCACTCCAATCGGGTCCCTCGCGACTTTGCTATGGCTGCATGTGCTGGCTCGCAAGAACGTCACTATCACGTGGGGCTACTATTTCAGGACCGGCATCGTTCTGACACTCCCTATTTTGGTTGTTACGCTCGCGGCGCTTGCTCTTCGACTGCAGGCTTAACCTGTAGATCTGGTCAGGTTCATAACTGAGCTCAAGAGGCGCGCGGAAACAAGTTCGCGGGGCTTGCGTCTACGACGAATCGTAAGCGGCTTAATACCTGCATCTGTAAGCAGCGGCGGTCGCCTTCAGGATGGCGACCGCTTCGTTTTCAAGCCGAACTCTCCTGCCCGGCAATCCTGTGTCGGCGCATTCGCTCCCACAAGCTTTTGCGGGAAATGCCGAGTGCGGCTGCTGTTTCCGCGATTCGGCCGTGGTGCTTAACCAATGCGTTGTTGATGTAGAGCGCCTCGCACCGGTCCATGTACACCGACAACAAAGGAGCTTCGGCGACCTCCGCATCGTCGAAGGCTGAAGGGTCCGTGAAAACGTCTGACGGCATCAAAACGTTACCAGCCGACATCAAGCATGCTCGCTCGAGCCGATTTCGCAATTCACGCACGTTTCCAGGCCAGTTGAAACCAACGAGTGCCGCCTCGGCAGCGGGATGAAGCTGTTTAACGGGCTCACGATTGCTTTCGGCATAATCCGACAAGAATCGGCCTGCTATCCACAGGACGTCATCGCTTCGCTCGCGCAACGGCGGGACACGCAGCGTGACGACATTCAGACGATAAAACAGGTCTTCCCGAAAGCGTCCTGCCTTCAGAAGCTCCTGCAGTTCCCTGTGCGTGGCGCACACGAGACGGAAGTTGCATTCAATATCCCTTTCAGCGCCAACTCTTCGAACACGTTTTTCCTGAAGGACGCGAAGCAGCTTCACCTGCATTGCGAGGGGTAGGTCACCTATCTCGTCAAGAAACAGCGTGCCACCATGGGCGAGCTCAAAAAATCCCTTCTTTTGACGGTCCGCGCCGGTAAAGGCCCCACGCTCAAAGCCGAAGAACTCCGACTCCATCAACGTCTCAGGTACGGCTCCGCAATTGACGGCAATGAACGGCTCTTCGTGGCCACCTGCGGCAACATCATGGATGTGTCGCGCAAGGACCTCTTTGCCGGAACCTGACTCGCCGTTGATGAGAATGGACGACGCTCGTTTCGCTATTTTTGGGACAGCTTCCGCTAATCTGCGCATCGCAAGTGAAACACCAAGCGGCCCGTGAGCCGGCATTGCTTGTTCAGGGATGTTCTGCACAGACAGCGCTTGTATTTTCCTGACTAATTCGGCGATGTCGAACGGTTTCGTCACGTAGTCAGACACGCCCGATTTAAGCATCGACACGGCGCCATCAATCGAGGCATAAGCCGTCACCAGAATATAGGGTGGCACCGTCGGCATTGCGCGCCGCAGCCGGCTAAACAACTCATCGCCCGCAAAGTCGGGCAATCTCACGTCACTTACCACGACCGAGTAACCCTTCTTCGGAATCGCTGCGAAGGCATCCGCGGCGCGCGTGTGCCAATCGACCTCGAAGCCTTCCAATTGAAAGCGCTCAACCATCGATTCGCCCATGATGGGGTCGTCTTCGACCAGGCATATCAAAGCCTCGCTCATGTCTTGTCTCCTGCAGTTATAGGGAGCACGACTTCAAAGGTCGTGTGGCCAGGTTGGCTGCTCACTGCTATCGTCCCGCGAAGCTGTGTGACGATTTGATAGCTGACCCATAAGCCGAGGCCGTAACTGCGCACCCCAGCCGATTTCTGGTTCGGCGAATACGGCTCGAAAACATGGTTCACAACGTGTTCAGGTATGTGTTCGCCGGTGTTAGATACCAACACACAGACTTCCGACGGCGAAGCGGTCGCTGTGCACGAGACCGTTCCACCTTCTTCGACTGCTTTGACCGCGTTCAGCAAGAGGTTGAGCACGAGTTGCCTAAGCAGGTGCGATGGCAAGGCTACGGTGTCGGCCGGCACGTACCACTGCATCTGAAGATTTTTCGTGATGACTTCGGGATGCACCAAAATTTGCAAGTCATCCCAATCGGCTTGACCCATCGCAGGCGAATCGAGTCTTGCCTCTATCAAAAGAGCCCCGACGGTCGACCTAATTTGCGTGAGGCCACGCTCCAAGAGGCCCAGAGTGCGGCTGGTGAGCCCGTCAGGCGCCCCATGTTTGGCCAAGGTATCGACAGCGTTAATGAGCCCGCCGAGAGGATTGTTAATCTCGTGTGCGATTCCAGCGGCGACGCGGCCGACCGCTGCCAATCGTTCAGATACAACCATCTCGCGTTCAAGCTGGCGTTTTTCTGAAAGCTCGTCGAGCATCCCGCGAAAACTCGCCGATAGGGCACCAATTTCGTCCCGCCCAAGGGCATTCACTTCGCTTTTCAGAAGCTCCGGAGCGGCGGTGTGCACACGGGCCATCGCATTACTGAGCCGGTGCAGTGGTGTCGCCATTCGTTTGCCCCACCACCACGCAATTGGCAGAAGCAGTAGCAACCCCAATAAGCTAAGTAAGACCATCCGAACGAGCAATGTGGCTATTTCGCTGCGCAGCTTGTTGGTGTCGTAGATCACCACGACATAGCCAAGAAAACTGCCGTCTTCGGCCAGGACCGCTTGAGCTGCAACTACATCGTCATGCGCGAAAATGCTTGGGAAGCTGAGATAGAAATATTCAGGATTTGCGCGGACTTGGCGTATTGCCTCGGCGACAGGTTCGGTAAGGGATGACGCTCGAGCCCACGTCGCGGAAAACTTGGGATTGGTTGACGCATATACGCGACCGGACGAGTCGAACACGATGACCTGCTTGAGCGGGTTGCGTTGGTCCTTCGCGTCAACAGGCGCCCGGATGACCTCGAAAACTCGATACAAGTCGTCACGCATCAACGAATCGCGTATGGACAGCGTCGTCACATTTGCCAAGTTCCGCGCGCCGCTTTCGACGTTGCGCCGCGCATCCGATAGGGTAAGCGCAACGAGCGCAGCAGTAACCGCGAGCTCCGTCAGTAGGATAGCCAGCATCAACGCGCCTGGAATCTTATAGCGGTAGCTCACGTTTTCTAGCACGGCGGCCTCACCCGACGACGGTATCGGAAAGCAGCACAAGTCCGCGCACGCCGTCGAATAACGAATCGTCACCGGCGATAAAGCGGTCAAGATTGAGCTGCTGCAGGACGTCTCTACCCGCGGCATCAGCGTTCATCGAAATTAACGCGGTCTGCAGGCTGCTGAACATATCTCCAGCGAGATTGCGGCGAGTGACGATAGGTGGAAACCCATACTGGGGAGAACGCCACGCAATCCTGACGCCAATAGTGGAGTCGGGAACCTGTTTGACCAGCGTATCGAATATATACCCGTCGATTTCTCCCGCTGAGGCCAGGCCTGATGCGACCGCTTCAACCACCTTGCGATGTGCAAAAGTGAAAAACGTTTTGCTGAAGAAGCGTCGCGGGTCTAAGCCCATTCGTATGAGTTCCGTTCGCGGAACGAGATAGCCGGAATTAGATTGCGGGTCGCTGTATGCGAAAACTCTCCCCCCTAGGGCTGCGATGCTCGTGGTCGATGTGTCGGATGCCGGAACCAGTAGGTACGAACGATATAAAGGCTTTCCCTGATACTGGGGCACTGCAAGCAATTTCATCTTGTCAGCATGCGTCACATAGGGATAGCCGCATACCCAAGCCAAATCAAGTTGGTCTGCGAGAAGCAATTCCGTAATCTCGCCGTAACTTCGGCGCTGCACGAAAGCCACCTCCGCCCCCAACTGTTGCTCAAGCCGCGCACGCCACTTCGCAAGCAAACGTACCTGGTTGTCCAGAAAAACAGCAGTAGTCCCGAAAAGTATTTTTTTGCGCGGTCCGGGGACAGCTGCAAGCGCATGACGATAGGACGAAACAGCTGCGCCCACGGCGATTGCGCCCAATACCTTGCGGCGTGCGTTACTGAACGGTAACCCCTCCATAGCGCTGCCCCCTTTAGCCGTTACCGCACGGAAACTCATTCTAACGTCTCTAGGGACGTGGAATCGTTGTATCCCGTGCTGGGCGGCATTCTTCGTGTTTTGGCATAGAGCTTGCCATTGATGCCCCGATGGTAACGGTTGCCCACGCGGGTATCAAGGAGCAGAAATGCCAAACGAAAATATATCGAGACGAACGTTTTTGAAGGTTGGTGGAACGAGCGCTGCGGCAACCGCTGCCGTAATTTTGAAGCCCGCATGTGCAGCTACACCGCCTGTTGCGCTCGCTCCAAACACCAGCCATACCCTGCTCCCTTACTTGACGAAATTCGTCACGACTGCCAGCCAACTGAACCAAGGAACACCGCTCACCTTTAGCTATCCGGACGCATCCTCGCCGTGCATGGCCATCAAACTCGGATTACCTGTTCCCGGCGGTGTCGGTCCAAATAAGGACATCGTCGCTTACAGCATGATGTGCACCCACATGGGGTGTCCTGTCATGTTCGATGGCGGAACCAACACCTTTAAGTGTGGTTGCCACTACAGCATGTTCGATGCAGAGAAGGCGGGGCAAATGATTGCGGGGCAAGCAACTGAAAATCTGCCCCGCATCCGACTTCTATACGACGAGAAGACCGGAAAAATATCGGCAAACGGCGTGGATGGAATGTTGTACGGCCGTCAAGCCAACGTTATCTAATCAGGGGGAGATATGGACAATCAAGGCGGCCGCATCACGTTACCACCCGTGAATGCGCAGCGAACCAATATGACGTGCCACTTCTGCATCGTTGGTTGCGGATACAACGTGTATAAATGGCCTGAGAACGAAGAAGGCGGTCGAGCGGCCAATCAGAATGCGCTCGGTCTCGACTATACGAAGCAACTTCCCCCGCTGAGCATCACCCTCACACCGGCGATGACAAATGTCGTCGAGAATCGGGACGGCAGCCGCCATCGCATCATGATCGTTCCGGACAAGGAATGCGTGGTGAATAGCGGATTGAGTTCAACGCGTGGTGGCAAGATGGCGACGTATATGTACACGCCCGATGGACTCACTCGCGAGCGCCTACGTAACCCTCGCATGTACGTGGGAGACCAATGGGTTGATACCGATTGGGACCGTGCTATGGCGATTTACGCTGGCTTGCTCAAGCGCACGCTCGACAAAGACGGGCCAAGTGGCATCGTCTTCTCCGCGTTCGACCATGGTGGGGCCGGAGGCGGTTTTGAAAACACGTGGGCAACCGGCAAGCTAATGTTCACGGCTCTGCAAACGCCGATGGTGCGCATCCATAACCGGCCTGCATACAACTCGGAATGTCACGCGACGCGCGAGATGGGAATCGGCGAGTTGAACAATTCATACGAGGACGCCGAAGTCGCCGACGTCATTATGGCCGTCGGAAACAACGCATACGAATCGCAGACAAATTACTTCCTGAATCACTGGATTCCCAATTTGCAAGGTGGTACTACAGACAAGAAGAAACAGCGGTTTCCAGGAGAGGCGACGCCTGCGACCAAAATTATCTTCGTCGACCCTCGGCGTACGCCTACTATCGCGATAGCAGAGCAAGTTGCCGGCGCTGCTAATGTGCTGCATTTGGACATTCAGCCAGGAACCGACGTTGCGCTGTTCAACGGCCTGTTCACCTATGTTGTCGAACAAGGCTGGGTCGACAAAGAATTTATCACGCAGCATACAAATGGCTTCGATGCTGCGGTCAAAACGAACCACATGACCCTGGAGGATTCCAGCAAGGTCACTGGCATTCCCGTGGACAAGATTCGTACCGCCGCCGAATGGGCATATAAGCCCAAAGCTGCGGGACAGATGACGCGAACGATGCATGCATATGAGAAAGGCATCATCTGGGGCAATGATAATTACCTTATACAGTCCTCATTGGTTGACCTTGTACTTGCCACCCACAATGTCGGTCGACGCGGTACTGGCGTGGTTCGTATGGGCGGTCATCAAGAAGGTTACACCCGTCCGCCATACCCGGGTGATTCGAAGATATATATCGACCAACAACTCATTCACGACAAGGGTCGCGTGATGACCTGGTGGGGTAGCAATAATTTTCAGACTAGCAACAACACTGAGGCGCTCCGCGAGGCCGTCCTGCGGCGCTCACAAATTGTGAAACAGGCAATGCAAAAGGCCAAGGGCGCGACGGACGCCGAGATGGTCGATGTAATTTACGATGCGACGAGCAAGGGGGGGCTGTTCGTTGCGTCGGTGAACCTTTATCCCACGAAACTTGCAGAAGCCGCGCACCTGATGCTCCCTGCTGCCCATCCGGGTGAAACAAATCTGACGTCAATGAACGGCGAGCGGCGCATGCGTCTTTCTCAGAAGTTCATGGATGCGCCAGGCAGCGCAATGGCCGACTCGCTTATCGCGGCCCGCGTGGCAAACACATTGAGGGCCATGTACCAGGCGGAAGGCAACAACGCGATGGTGACTCGATTTAGCGGCTTTGACTGGAAAAGCGAGGAGGACGCGTTCAACGACGGATTCCGGCAAGTAGGGCAGCCTGGCGTGGGAAAGATTGATAGCCAGGGAGGTGACACCGGGCATTTTGTAACTTACGAGCGGTTGCGAGCCGCAGGAAATAACGGCGTGCAACTTCCCGTTAAGTCGTTCGACAACGGAAAGTTCGTTGGCACGGAGATGCTCTACACCGATTCGAAATTCGATACGCCTGACGGCAAAGCCCAATTCAAGCCTGCGCCGTGGGGCGGCCTGCCTAAAACCGTCGCCCAGCAGAAGGAAAAATTCCGTTTCTGGATTAACAACGGACGCAACAACGAGGTGTGGCAGACGGCCTATCACGACCAATACAACGAGTTCATTCGGGCGCGCTACCCGATGGCCTATATCGAGATAAATCCGGACGACGCGAAAGAACTGAAGCTGGAAGCTGGCGATGTCGTGGAGGTCTACAACGACTTCGGCTCCACCTACGCGATGACCTACCCGACGGCGGATATTAAGCGCGACCAAACCTTCATGATGTTCGGGTACGTCAATGGAATCCAGGGAGATGTTACGACCGACTGGGTCGACCGCAATGTCATTCCATACTACAAGGGTACGTGGGCCAACCTCCGCCGAGTAGGCTCTATGGAAGACTACAAACGAACTGTGAGCTTCAAGAGCCGCCGTTTTGCATAGACTCACTACGCCGCTGGCAGGGATGCACGCGGCTTTTTTATCACGGGACGATTCGATGAAACGATTGCTCGCTGTTTGTCTGACTGCGTTTGCCACGACCCACGCACTTGCAGATGTTGATGCTGCAAAAGCGCAAGGCATCGCTAGCAAAAACATGTGCTTCAGTTGCCACGCTGTCGACCATAAGGTCGTCGGTCCGGCCTACCACGATGTCGGCCTGAAGTACAAGGGGGACGCCGACGCCCTTGTCACCCTGACGAAGAAAGTCAAGAACGGCGGCTCAGGTGTTTGGGGACCCATGGCAATGCCGCCGAACCCGGGTATTAGTGACGCTGACTTACGGGTTGTATTGACATGGGTGTTAGCAGGCGCGCCCACTCAGTGACGCGACAAGGCGGCTCTATGTCATCAATACTGCACCGTGTTATCCCGATATCGATTATGCGATTGCAGCGGCCCGTGATGGCAGGCGCGCCGCATGCGGCGGGACCCGCAATTGACCAACTGCGCCGTCCGTTGCGGGACCTCCGAATCTCACTGACAGATCGGTGCAACTTCCGTTGTTCGTACTGCATGCCGAGCGACGTGTTCGGCAAAGACTACGAGTACTTGCCGCGAGACCGAATTCTATCGTTCGAGGAAATTGAAACGGTCGCGACGGCAGCGATCGCAGCAGGCGTCGAGAAGCTCCGGTTGACCGGCGGTGAGCCGTTGTTACGCAAGGACATTGAGCTTTTGGTCGCACGGCTTAGCGCGCTTCGCACACCACTAGGTCGTCCAGTAGAAGTGACCCTAACAACCAATGGCTCGTTGCTACGTTGCAAAGCTCGCAGCCTGCGCGATGCCGGAATGGACCGCCTCACTGTTAGCCTGGATGCACTCGATGCGCAGGTTTTCACTGCCATGAGCGGTTCATCCGTTGACATAGACGTCGTGCTCGATGGAATCGGTGCGGCCATCGAGGCCGGCATGAAAAATATCAAGGTAAACACGGTCGTCCAGCGAGGCGTGAACGAGGACCAAATAATTCCGATCGTTCGCCGATTTCGGGGGACGGGCGTGACGCCTCGGTTCATCGAGTACATGGATGTGGGTGCCACCAATCGGTGGAACATGCGGGAGGTCGTGCCGTCCGCAGAGCTGGTCAAGCGCATCGACAAGGTATTCCCGCTTGCGGCCGACGGAGTCCGATCAGATCGCGCGACGTCGCGCACGTTTCAGTTCGCAGACGGCATCGGCAGCGTGGGGTTTATCTCAAGTGTCACCGAGCCGTTTTGCGCGGATTGCACGCGCCTTCGACTCACTGCAGATGGGCGACTCTTCACCTGCCTGTTCGGCGCTGAAGGATTGAACCTGCGCCCCGCGTTGCGGCGGTGCGCAGGTCCAGAAGAGATTCAGCAAGAAATTCGGAACCTCTGGGGAGCGCGCAGTGACCGATACTCAGAAGAGCGCGGGAAGGAAACGGGTAAGTCGGAACAACGCCATGCTGAAATGTCGCTGCTCGGTGGCTGACAACGCTTGATCAACTCACTCGTTTTCCCTGTTCGTCGATAACTACTTCCCCGTCTTCCTTCGTAAAAGGCTTCGTGAGCGCTTCGGGGAGGATATCGAGAAGGACTTCCGACGGCCTGCAAAGCCGTACTCCTATGGGGGTGACAACAAACGGTCGGTTAATCAGGATCGGATGATCCAGCATTGCGTCGATGAGTTGCTCGTCGTTGAGCACGGGGTTGTCCAAACCAAGATCCGCATAAGGGGTCCCTTTTTGCCGTATGGCCTCGCGTACGCTTAAACCCGATTCTTCGATCAGCTTTGTGAGGATTTCGCGGCTCGGTGGTGTCTTCAAATACTCGATGACTGTCGGTTCGATGTCCGCATTTCGAATCATGGCGAGCGTGTTGCGGGAAGTGCCGCATTCTGGATTGTGATAGATAGTGACGCGCATAAATTTCCTTATCGAAATGAGTTCAAATACTCGGTAATTTGTGCGCCGGTCGACCTTGCAGTTCGCGTGACACCGATGAGTGTTGCTGAGGCGAAACCGCACCACTCACCATATCCCACCAGCCAAAGCCTGGGCTCCTGCGTTGCTCGGCCATCGATCACATCCACTCGGCCAACATCATTTATGAGGTGCAGCGGTGCTAAGTGTTTCAGTGCAGGTCGAAAGCCCGTACACCACAATACCGCGTCAACATGCGAGGGCGCGCCATCTGGCCAGACAACGCCGTCATCGACGAACTTGGAGAACGGCCGCACTGCGTGCATAGCACCGCGTTCGCGAGCTTCCCGAACAGCCGGAATCATAACGATGTCGCCGAGGCCGCCGCTCTGGAACGGATCGGGCCTACCCTCTGCTCGTGCTTTCCACCGCTGCGTCGCGCGTTCAAAAAGAACGCGTCCATCAACGTCATCTGGCAGAAAAGTCGGCTCCTCCACTGTGACCCACGTCGTGTTACAGACGTGTGATAGTTCGGCTAGGATCTGTGCTCCCGAGTTACCTCCGCCGACCACCAGCACATCCTTTCCCCTGAACGGCTCCGGGCTCGCGTATTGCGCCGAATGCACTTGGATGCCTTTGAATCTCTCTTGCCCTGGATACGTCGGAATGTACGGACAGTTCCATGTTCCGGTCGCGCTGACGACTGCCTTAGCAAGCCATTGCTGATCATCCGTCGAGACAAGCAGCCCGTCGTCCTCACGAGACACCGAGATCACCCGAGCACCACGATGCACCGGGATGTCATAGCGCTCCTCGTATTGGGCTAGGTATCGAACAACGTGATCGCGCGACGGATACTCGTCTGGCGTTGACGGCATCAACCAGCCAGGAAGTGAACTCCATTGCGCCGGCGAAAACAGGTTAAGTGAATCCCAAGCGTGCTGCCATGCGCCGCCGGGAGTCGGTTGATCATCCAGGACCTGATAACTGACGGCCGCTCGGCGCAAGAAGTAGGCTGTGGCAAGCGCTGATTGTCCGCCGCCAATGACTAAAACATCCACGAGAATAGGTGCTATTGGAGTTTCTTTTGACATGGGATTTTTACGCGTTGCATACTTCGATAATACTGGATGAGTCGATAGTTTTCACCCTCGGAAGATGTGTCCGATCACTGAGATCCGTATTCTCTTATACCGTCATGCGCTGATCTCCGATGCCGCGGGCAAGGCCAAGATTGAGACCGTGGTTGCTGAGAAGAAAACCGGTTTGGAGCGAACTGTAGCGCTGAACATATGCGGCTCCAAGGGGATCTTCGCCTCTTCGCAACGAGCTATCTGGAATTCTGCGGCGTGTCGAAGCCAGATTCGAAGGTCGTAGCGCAACATTACTTTGCCCCACGCGGTTTTCCCGCTAGCGTATATATCGACACAACTGGCAGAATTAACGTTCAACAACAACACCTGTATCGACACATCAGGTATTCACATTCCGGGCAGGGTTTGCTGGCGCGACGTCGGCAACGCAGCGTCATCCCAAAGCTTCGTCGCTAGCGGATGACGAGCGAGATGGATTAGGCGATACAACGGCCCCTTTTTCATGTTGACGAATAACGGCTTGGACTGGGCAACCTGCATTTTGGTCAGATCTGTCACCAGCGATTCCCAATAGTCCAGATATTCACCGACTTGTTCGCGCTTGGGAACCTCTTTTAACCGCAGGCTTCTGCGCCACCCCGGTGCGGCCGCATCCAATCTCGAGCTGGCCAGATTGAAGTCGCCACCGATGTTTCGCTGGACGTCCATTACGCTGAAATGAATCAAAAGGTCGATGTTCGGTCGAGCGGCAAGCTTGCGAATAATCTCAAAGCCGAGGTGCTCGATGCTGAATGGGTCGAGGAAGGCGAAATGTAGCCCTCGGGGAAGCCTTTCAAGTACCGAGTCAACAGTCGTGGACGCGTTACCGACGTATGCCTGCACTTTGGCACCCGCGCCGCGAAGTCGTGCAGCACAAGCCTCCACGCTTTCAGCATCGGCGTCGGCAATGTGTATCTCGCTGAACGGCACTCCACCGCGTTCTGACATGCGCCACGCAGACAGCACGCCCCCGTCACAGATTACCCCCGATTCACGATTCAAGACCCGTCCAGGACCAGAAAATAGGTCAATAAACGAGGCATAAGGCCATTTTGCCCGAGCCTTCCGAGCCGCGTCGACATAACGGCACAGCGCAACATGCTTGTCTTCCGACCACGGACCGACCTTCATGACCGGTAGACCATCGGCCGGGTCGATGACAACCTTATCGTCATTTTTCTTGGCCATGTTTTCTCAGATTGGGGGCTCAGTGAGGAGCTCCAATAGTATGCCGTTATTCCGAAATATTTTCTGAAACCTGATAATCTTTCGGAGACTAAAAAGGGCCTATTACACCAAAAAATGGCGAAGACAGAAGATAAGTATTTCTGGCAGGTCGGGCATCATCCGCCGATTCTCGATCAGCACAGTGCCGTCAAGCATTCGATCGTCGAACAGTATGTGCAGCAATACATCGAAACTCTGATGAGTCTGCCGACCATGCCCAAGCTAACATTGACGTTAGTGGATGGGTTTGCTGGTGGCGGGGAATACCTTAACGAGAAGGTCGAGTCCGTCGACGGCACGCCATTGCTTATGATGCGAGGCGCATATATGGCGCGTGCCAACTTGAACGTTGGTCGGCGCGCTTTGCGCGAGGTCGATGCTGAATTTTTCTTCGTTGAGAAAAAGCGGGAGTCTGCGGCGTATCTCCTTCAACATTTAGAAAAACGGCGAGCTGAAGGCGCTATCTCGCAGCTGGACTTCGAGCGGTCTAAAGTGCTAAACGCTGGCTTTCTGGACGAGCTGCCAAAAATCGTGGAGCGCATCAAGTCGCGTCGAGGCGGTTGCCGGGCGATTTTCCTCCTCGATCAGTACAGCTACAACGCAGTTCCGATGGACAAGCTTCGTTGGCTGATGACTGAGCTACCGAACGCAGAAGTTATCATGACCTTCAATGTTGACTCACTCCTCACCTACATCAGCGACAGAGAAGCAAATCGGAAGGCGGTTCGCAGCATTGGCATCGAGCAGTACATCCCTTGGGAACAGCTAGGGCAAATTAAGGCGGAGTCTGGACGGGCAGCGCTCCAGCGCTATGTCGCGCATGGCATCAAAGCGGAAACGGGCGCGCCATATATGACGCTTTTCTTTGTTCGGCCAGACTCGTCAAATCCTTGGAGCTACTGGCTTGTGCACTTGTCGCAGCAATACAAGGCCCACGATGTAATGAAATCGCTGCACTGGGAGCACTCGAGCGAGTTCGGACACGAACTCGAGCCGGGGCTCTTCATGCTTGGCTACGACCCGAAACGGGACGAGCAATATACCGGTCAGTCCATCCTCTTCGATGCAGGGGGAGCCGAGCTCTGCATCGAGACATTGAAGGACGACCTCGGCCGAGTTCTATCAGGCCGACAGCAGCCGCTCACCGTTCGCCAATTACTCACCGACCATATTTCCAACACCATCGCCGACGAAGCTCGGCTGCAAATGGTTATACGGGGCTTGCACGCCTCCGGCAGTATCGTGGTGTCAAACAAGGACGACAAAATGCGGCGGCCGTCAAAGCAGTACAAAGCCTCCGACATCATCGAATACTCGCCACAGCGACGCTTCTTCACGTAAGCAGCACGCGGTCGGGCATGTCGTCCCAGGTACGTCCTTCGAGGAGCCTGCCGTTCGCGCCCTTTGAGCGACGTACGCCGTCGCAGCCCCACGTGCCCCACTGCTTGAAGAAAAATCTAACTCCCTGCTCCTCGCACTGGCCCTTGACGTTTCGCACCCATTCTTCGCGCATCGGACGCGCCTTCGGCCCGGACTCACCACCGACGATGACCCAGTCGATGTTTTCAAGATTCAAGATGCCAAGGTCCTCCAAAAGAGGCTCGACCGACAGGAAGCGCACGCCCCCCTCAAGCTCGCGCAGCTCGTCGATGCGAGGCACCCCATACTTGCGGTCCTCAACGGTCACGCCAAGCCAGGCGTTTGCCGGAACATCTCGACGACTGCAGTAGCTCGCCAAGCGCTCTGCGCGCTTCGTGAGAATCTGGAAGGTGTGCTGCGGACATGCTCGAATCGAGTCGAACACCTGCGTGATGTAGGCGTCCGGGACCGAGCGGTGAAACAGGTCGGACATTGAGTTGACGAAGTACACCGTCGGACTCTTGCGCTTTAACGGCTCATCGAGGCGACTCGGCAGAATATTCAGCCTGAAGCCGTTCTCGTAGCCAGGAGTGCCCATAGCGTGTAGCCGCTTCGCCATGCCTTCAGCGTAGCAGTTCTTGCAGCCCTTAGAGATTTTCGTGCAGCCTACGGTTGGGTTCCACGTGCGTTCGGTCCACTCAATCTTGCTTTGCCCACCGCTCATTAGTCGACCTCCCAGTTTGGTTGCGATTTTATCGGGCTTCCAGCGGCTACTACGAAATAGCCTTGCTTCTTTTGTGTCTCCCCTATTCGCAAGCAACGACCACAATTTCCGCAGTCGTACTTTCGCGATATAAACTTGCTACTGTGTATTTATACAGTAATTTAAGAAGTAGGGACGTTCGGTAATGGACGCGACGCTCGCACCGCGATCGATTGACCGACCCCTTTGGTCCCGAATTCGGTCAACCGAAAGAGAGCGACTGATCATCATCGTTCGTCTAGAGCGCCGCAGTTAAAGACATGTTCAGCGTGCAGATAGCCGAGGAAAGTTATCTTTCTCAAACACGACAATTAACTGTTGCCTTTTCCATCCGGTGCGTCGGGATTACGGCGGAATGCTTGTCGTGCAGCGCCAGGATCCTTCGACCGCGTCACACCGAGTCGCACCGAGCTAAGTCGCTCGGCCAGGAAGCCCATTGATTAGCGCGCCAGATTGCTGCTTCTGCCTTATTGAAGTTCGAGCAAGAGGATCACTAGATGCCCCGGGTTCGCCAAACAGAACGCGAACGAACACTTCAGGTGTTGAGCGCCGCGCAGCGGTGAATGGGTCGATCTGCTGCCGCTTGGTCATCAGTTATTCTGATCGACGGCCACCGCCGACGCTCCTCCAAATGATGGCGGCCGCAGCGACTAAACGTTCACGGCGTCCTTAAACGCCTTGCCCGCTGTAAACTTGACCGTCTTCGCGGCCGGAATTTGAATTTCGGCGCCGGTGGCTGGGTTGCGACCGACGCGTGCCGAGCGCGCCCCCATCGAGAAAGTTCCGAAGCCGATCAACTGCACGACGTCGCCCTTGGTGACCGCGCTCGTCACGACATCAAGGATGGCGTCGATGGTCACGCCCGTTGCGGCTTTACTCTCTCCCGTAGATCCAGCTACGGCGTCGATTAGGTCCTGCTTATTCATGATTTCGCTTCTCCGCTTAAAACGGCACCCTACCGCACACCGGCGTTCAAACGCAACAGTCGACCACGGTAGCCGCAAGCCGTCTGATTGTTAATAGCGAAGCACAAGGCCACCCTCAGCCGTAGCTGCTGACCGGGCCGGCGCTCGGCGGCCCATACCCGTTCACCTGGACGTCGCGAAGCTTTTCTCTGCGACGGCACAGCGAGCGCCCACTGTTACGGGCCGTCCCCGCTTTGCGAGGCCGACTTGGACGGCATCGAACGCGCATGCAGCCAAATGAAGGGGTACATAGCCCTAATTATCTACCCCTTCATTTCCCCCGCCAATGGTCCTAGTCAACATCTACATGGTCCCGGCTTCGCCACGGCGCGTTCACTGCATTCTTAAACGCCTTGACGGCCTCGAACATGGCGGACCGGCACCGGAACAATTGTGCTGGGTGGCTTGCCGCCCGGTCTTCTTCCTACCGATCGCTAATAGCGATGTTCAGTGAGTGAAGCCCGCACCTTAGCGCGTCGGACCGCGCACCTGCAAACACGGGCAATCGTGACGCCGACCGACATCAGCGTGGCGACGCCGCCCTGCCATGCCCGCGCGCTTCCCCAACGTCGTCTTGAACTCGAAAGCGCTCCGCTTCGGTCGGCCCAGGTGTGATAATCGGTATTATCACACCTGCGTTTCGATGGCAAAATAACGCTGTTTCGCACCGGACCCTTTGCAGGAGTAGGTTTTGGAATCCCCTGACAACACCGAGGAGGCTTCGATTGATGGTCTTTATCACCGCGCCCGACTGGTGATACTTGGATACCCAGGACCCATATCCCGACTCAGGCTCGATGTGGTTGGCGTAGATTCGTTCAACGTCGAAGGTCCAACCACACCCAGTCTTGCACTGCTTATGGCGTCGCCGGAGCTCACGCCTCCCGCACGAGAGATTCTGCAACTGACCTTGCAGATGTTCGGCGAGCAACTTTTCACGCGGCCAAGTAGTCAATTGCTGAAGCGCTACGCGGTTGATGGGCTAATCGCAACAGCAGAAACCATGCTTTTGATGGATCATTCAGCCCGACTGCAC
The DNA here is from genome assembly GCF_053574605.1 of Caballeronia sp. M23-90. Taxonomy (NCBI): domain Bacteria; kingdom Pseudomonadati; phylum Pseudomonadota; class Betaproteobacteria; order Burkholderiales; family Burkholderiaceae; genus Caballeronia; species Caballeronia sp. M23-90. The sequence continues at coordinate 80,152 of NZ_JBSIPA010000001.1, forward strand.
GCGCTCTACAACGATCGGATTTTTCATCCAGTCCGCGGGCTCGTTTTTTACAACGAATTGCTCGATGGCTTTAATTCCGTATTTGCGCGACACCCTCAGGTCGTTTTGGCACGCGCGCGACGGACCTTGGACCCTTATTCAACGCCGCAGGAGCGCAGCTAATGGCAGAAGATCTCGAAATCGGCCGTAGCTTTACCGCGAAAGATCTGGCTGCGTTGCGAGCCTTCGTTCAGCGCATTTCTCCTAAGGTAATTGCGCGCACCTATTACGACACCGACGAAGACGCCCATGCTGCCACGCCCGGAGCAATGGAGCGATACCTGCGGACTTTGTTAAATAAGCTGGTCCATCTGGCTATCGAGAACGGCTCGACGGTACTCGCCGACCATCTGAAAACATCGGTCAAAAAGCACGGCAGCGCCAAACTAACAGCCGTCACGCTAAAGATGGTCACAGAAGCTGCGCAATTGTCAGCAGCTTTACCGCACATCAACCACGGGATCGGGATGTGGTTCCGGCCCATGGTTGCCAAGCGTCTCAAATCCCAACGGGTATCGACGCTCGGCGACTTAATTGCCCTGTGCAATCGTCGCGGCGGGACCTGGTGGCGCTCGGTCCCTCGCATTGGTGCCCACCGTGCTCGCATCATTGTCGCGTGGTTGCGGCGGCACGAGGACGTGCTTGGACGTCGGGTCGACGATGATGTGGATACCAGTGAACCGCTGGTGTCAGCCAACGTGGTTTTGATTGACGGCGCGATGGGCAAACTGGCCCCCCTTGAGCGCATGGGTCTAAATAGCGGCCTCTCGGGGAAAACCGGTGAAAACCGCTCTAGCGCGTTTTGCTACATCAAGGCGCAACATGACTTGGACGCGGTGCGTGCCTATCTGAACCAATACCGAGATCAGCCAAAGACCCTTCGTGCTTACACAAAGGAACTGGAACGATTTGTTCTGTGGTCCGTTATGGTCCGAGGCAAGCCGATGAGCTCACTACTGGTCGACGACTGCGAAGCGTATAAAGATTTCCTCAAACTCCCCTCGCCTTCGTTTGTTGGACCGAGAGTTTCAAGATCCTCTGAACGTTGGCGCCCATTCTCCGTTGGCGCCCTAAGCCCCGAGTCGCAGCGTTATGCCACGCGGGCTATTCGCGCAGCATTCACGTGGCTTGTCGACGTGCGTTATCTCGCCGGCAACCCCTGGAAAGCGGTCAACGATCCGGTTACCGTTACGCGGGAGGACGATATCCAAATTGAGCGTGCGTTGAGTCGCGGGTTATGGGAACGGCTTTCCATGGAGTTGGACCGGCGGGCGAAAGCGCCTCAGGCCAGCCAATGGCGCATTGCCAGAGCCGCAATACTGCTCATGGCCGAGTCCGGTCTAAGACGCGAGGAAGCAGCGCACGCTCGGCGCGAAAATCTTAGGTTATCTATCTACGGGACAGCACGGGAACCGTTGTGGGAACTGACGGTCATCGGGAAACGCGCGAAACTTCGAACCGTACCTGTAAGTCCAAACGCTGTGAGCGCTTTTTCGGAGCATTGGAAAGATCGAATGGAAGATTTTGACAGTGCCGACGCTCGAGGACCTTTGATCTCGCCGATGATCATCCCCCAGGCTCCTGACGCACAATCCAAGCACGCCGATAATCGAGCGCCCTATCACCCGGGTGCTTTAGGGCGTCTTGTCGAACGCTCATTATTAAGTTTGATCATAGAATCGGATATCTTTGGGCCCGAAGAACGGTTGAAACTGAGCAAAACAACCTCTCACGCATTTCGACATACCTTCGGAACGCTTTCTGCAGCCGCCGACGCCCCCCTTGATGTTGTCCAAAAGATTCTTGGCCACCGCTCGTTGCAAACCACAAGCATCTATGTACAGGCGGAGAAAAAAAGAATGATGGAAGAAGCAGGAAAATTATTTAACCGCGACTGAGTATTTTTTTGGCGTATGCACCTAACGTACGGCTGGACCATCATAAAAATAGCTAATTGAAATAGCCCTTTTCTATTGAATCAACACTGTTCAAACTGGACATCAGGTCGTAAAAATACTCGTGGTGCCTTGAATTTGCCGGGACACGTAAATTGTTATGCTCTTCTATCAGACGCCTGATCCGGCGTATTGAAAGAGCCTCAAATAAAAACGACCTATCCCAACCAAAATGGAGATGCAGCGCCTCTACAGCGAAGTCGTGGGGAAACTGAACGAAATCTGTTTCCGAAGAATCAAGGTCATCCTCTTCCAACCTATCGTTAAACAACGACACACTGATATTGCCTTCGGTCTCATCGAAATCGAGCGCCTGTTCATCCGCCATTGCAGCTGCCATCATCGCCCTCGCCTGCTCTTCCACGAAATCTTGGTCGAAGAGTTCCACAAAATCCCCGGAATTTGTCATTGCCTCAACAACAACCTTGAGTTTTCTGATTTTTCCCATTGTTCGCCCTGTTAGCTCGTTCGCTTGATGTCGAGAGTTATTCAGTATATCTACTATTGGACACAGTTAAACGCGTTAATCGTTGAACCGATCAACGACACTAAGTCTCTTTGACGGGAGGTAAGTTTTCCATTCTTATCGTCGCAATGAAGTTCAATGATTACTTTGCCACGCGCACGGCGCACTTTTATTTCAGTAACAACCGAAACGGTGTCCGCCCTAATCTTTGCTAGTTTCGCTTTAAAAGACAGGTTTTGATTATTTTCCTCCAAAAGACAAACGCGTCTTTCGAACTCTGCGCAACCCAACAAATTCATCACTTTAAGCAACTCCGTACCGAGATAAACTGAGATCTTATCCGGCGGAAAGTGATCGGTAACCGGTTTCCGTAGCTTGCATATATCCATTGCTTTGTATAAAGAATTGCTAGTGAAACCGAGCCCTTTGCTTGCTTGCGATAGATTTTTCCAACGACCGTTTTCTAGGCCTTCCTGGTAGATCTTTTTTAGCGCCAAGGGGGTTTCGCCGCGAAACAAATTTTCCGATCGTTTGCCACTTGCGAGAGTAGATAAGATACTGAGTCGCTCAGCTCTCGTTTCTGCAGGTTTTAACGTCAATGCCCGCTTCACTACTTCCGGCCACCCCAAACATTCTTTTGCTTCAATAATTTTCCTGCGAACATATGTGTTTGTTCCACTCTTCTCGAATAATCGAATGACCTCCGCAGGAAATGCTGCCACCGCCCTTGCTTGTTTTATTTGCTGGGCCGAAACTCGAGGTTCGGTCAACGACAGAACGTGAGAGGCCTCCTCGATTGTTTTCCACCAGACACCCTTCCCGTTGCTATATAAATTGGCAAGGGCCAGGTGATCTTTTACTAAGGTTTCTTTATCCATTTCAATTGTAATTTTTGATTGCCACGTCTTAAGGTCGATGGCGGAACTCGCAGCTACCCAAGGATATCCAAACTTTCGTGTTGTCAACTCACCGAAAAGAAGCGTATTAGAGCTTCAATTGCAGTCCTTTGACGACGGAATGGACGCGAGAATTGCAAAGGCGACTACCAAACGAGCGATTACCCTCGCTCGCGATCCGCTTGTCTGCGCTGACCGGGTGCTGCGTGAGCGGCCCGGCGCGACGACGTGTTCACTACGCACTGGCCGCCATAGCCCGCCAGGCTGGGGCGGCTCACCGTCTACTTCCGGCCGTGAGACGGTTCGTCGCCAAGGCCACAGCAGTTGCCCTTCGTGAATACTCTCATCATCTCTCTCATCTAGTGTGGTCAGCCCTCATCGGATGCGCCGTACCTTCGTGTCACACGCACTGGCCAATGGAATGAGCCTTGAAAGCGCTTGAAATTTCTCTGGCCATGAGTCACTCGTGAAAACGTTAATCTACGAATTTTCACATTTTCGATGAAAAGTGAACCGCTCCCTCCAACTTCACATACTTTGGTTTAGTCTAGAACACAAATTGGAGAGCAATGCACTGAGCCAAAGACAATCGAAGTTAGATTCGAAATTAACGAACATTCGATACTTATGGGGTCCAAGCCCCTTAGTTCGCGACAAGATAATCTGATCACCGAAGGATCCGTCAGGATCCAGGCCTGGTTCCATCGCTTTTTCTTTGACCTAGACGGCTAGGCACCAATTCCGAGATCTTCACCTAGCCTCAGACACCCTGCGGGTACTCGAAAGGTGAGGCAGCGGCACACACGGGTTGGCGCCTGAAACGTCGGAAAGTGATCAACAAGGATCCGCACAGTCTCTGATGCCTGTGCCAAAGCTTTCCAAGACCGCGATGGAAACCCTCGACTTGCTTTAACAGGAAACGGATTTTTGAGTCATCAGCGGCTCGCAATGCCGATGCCTTGTATCTATCTTTCTATGGTTTCCACGTGGAAACCACTTTGTCGTCAGATGAAGATTTTCCCCGCGTTCGCCAAGCCCGAGCGCTCAACTACGACCAGCGTGTAAGCCACGTCTACACTTGCGCGACGCAAACGCGCAGAGAATGCAAACCAGTTGCGTAAAACAGGCACAGACACACGCGATAATGACAAGAATGACTTCGTCATCGCAGCATTTTAGAATTGCTCCGATCTGCTCGGTTCTGACAGAAATGATGGAATCGACAGGGCGAGGTTCCGGCAACATTAGGCGTTCACAGGTCAGCCTAATTTAGCAAACTGACGGCCAGCGTGCCCCTCTGTCCGATTTCCACGTGGAAACTCGACCCAGCAAGCTGACGGCCAGCAGCAGTCCTCTGTTCGGTTTCCACGTGGAAACTCGACCCAGCAAGCTGACGGCCAGCAGCAGTCCTCTGTTCGGTTTCCACGTGGAAACTCGACCCAGCAAACTGACGGCCAGTATCAGTACTCTGTTCGATTTCCACGTGGAAACTCGACGGTTTTTTGTCGCGACGAACCAAGGTAATCACGCACACCTCGCAGGGTCGTGCACCTTTTTCAACATCGCCCCTCTACCACCTAATGGGTATTTGAAGTCCGGGAACAAAAAAAACTTGGGATCAAGAGATATTTTTTGGGCACCGCGACGCTCGCGTCGTGAAAATTGTGGACATCCAGCCGGTTATTTGATAAAAATCGGAAACGACAGCCGTTCTCATAGTGAGTAGTCTCGGACAAACCTAAATTTTTTCACGCAAATACATAAACGACTGATTCTTTTTAGTTTGTTATTTATGCGATTTCTTAAATGGAGAAAAGCCCTTGGGAATAGTCATTGCCGTCGCGAACCAAAAAGGTGGAAGTGGCAAAACCACGCTTAGCCTAAATCTGGCCGGTGCGTATTGTGACGATGACCCTGAATTGCGGGTGCTTGTCGTTGATGCGGACTCGCAGAGCTCGTCTGTTCGCGCGACTGGAGCGGGCGAAGCTCCATACCCATTTACAGTGGTGAACTTAGCGGCAGCTGGAAAAAATCTCGACCGTGAAATCAAACGAATAGCAAACGATTACGACCTCGTCATCGTCGACTGTCCGCCGTCGGTGCATGACAAAAACACTGAGGTCGCTGTGGGTGCATCTAATTTTGTATTAGTTCCCATGGACGCGTCGGCACTCGACGCATGGAGTACCGTCGGCATGCTGCAGCTGGTTCGCAGAACAATCGGCAGCAACCCCAAAGGTTGTGGGATTGTTTTCAACCGGGTTAATACAAAAACCACAGGCTATGCCGAAGTAAGGGCGGCTATGGCCGAGGACAACCCCTATCCGATTCTCAAGAACACCATCGCACTTCGCGAGATTTATAAAACGTCTATCGGGATGGGCGCTACTGTCTTTAGCGTAAGAGGGCAGCGCACCGCCAAGCAGGCGAAAGATGAAATCACCGCAGTAGCGAAGGAAATTCTCACGATCGTAGGGCTCATTGAGGATTAAAGTGACAACGAACCAAAAAGCAGCGAAGCCCAAAATGGGGCTCGGCGCGTCCATTCGCAAGGGAATAGCGAACGAAAGAGCCGACGTAGACGGTCGCCTAGATGTGACCGGCGTACCGAATGGGTCCGACACGCCGACAGCGAGCATCACAGTCGTCGGCGAGAATGACGCACTCGGAAAAACATACGAACACCGCGCAAACGCTTCAGCGGTAACACCACGGGTTCGACTACTACTAAGCGAGTTAGTCTCAAACCCTTTCAACCCGCGCGAGTTCTACAGCCCAATTGCAATTGACGAGCTCGCTGTTCGACTTCGGCGAGAGGGGCAACATGTCGCCATAACGGTAACTCGAAACCATCGCCACCCCGACAAGTACGTTATCGTCGATGGAGAATTCCGCTTTCGTGCGAAAAAAAGCTTGGGTGAAACAGCCATCGATGCGGAAGTTGTTCCAGAACTAAGTGACCAAGAACTTTACCTTAAGGCAAGCAGTATTAACAAAAGCCGCACCCAGCAGACAGTCTTCGACGATGCGGTCGCGTGGATGCGCGTCTTATCTAGCGGGATTTTCGAGAGCCAGGACGCACTAGCAGAGCGCCTCAGTGTAAGCAAAGCGCTGGTGTCAAAGACGCTACTTGTCGGCAGATTGCCAAAGCATTTCCTTCAGCAGATGGCAGACACAGGTAGCGTTGGTCTTGCACATGCATACAACATAAAACTAATCCTCGACCGCACGAACGAGAGCACTGCCGAATCAATACTCGAACGTGTGGTAAACGGCGAGATGTCTGTCCGTAGACTTGAGGAGTACGTTAAGAAGTTGGACGGCACGTCGCCCCCTGGAGCGACGAAGACGCACTACAGCGGGAACGTCCCGTTCCACACTACAGAGGGGCGGGAGGTAGGCTCGCTTAAACGCTACCGGGATGGCCGAACCGAACTCAAGTTGGTTGGATTAAGTGACGACCAACAATCACTTCTTGTAACGCGGCTTGAAAAGGTGGTTCGAGAATTCATAGCAACACACCTGTTGGATTCCCCAGAAGCAGCAAGGCCCGCATCTGGACAGAGCGAAGTCATCGCAAGCGAGTCAGCTCTCGGCAAAACAACCTCTACAAACTAATTTTAGCGTTATCCATAACGAAGGCTAGGATGTCGCTATCCGTCGGAAGCCCCCAAACGTCGTTTGCAAGCCAAGTGTAGAACGCCGTCTCAGACGTCTTCTTCATTTTCTTTCCTGACTCGATTTTCAGGCTGGCGGTCCCTTGCTGCTCATTGTATCGCTGCAAGACCGCCATTTGATCTGCCGCATCGAGTTCGAAAAAATACCCAGTGACCTCTTTGCGACGATATGTTTGGAAAAGGTCGTTAATGTTGTTGCTGGTTGCTGCGCGAGCTGCGGTGTGTGAGGCAGAAGAGCCTCCAACCACACTCTCTGTACGACTCGCTTTTTCGTCTACCTTATATCCATTTTGGAGGGTCTTGCGGAAATACGCGGGCACGCTCTCGACCTTCGGACCGCCCTTTAGTTTCAAACGCTGATCCATGTAGTCGAGAGCGGTAACGATCGCCTCCTGCCCGTGAGTGGCCAGCAAACGACGAGCTTCCGAGAGCGGCACATCCAGCTTTGTTACGCGTCCGAGTACGTCAAGATCTGCCTCGTTTGCGACGTGCGGAATATCTTTTGGCCGCATGATAAATTGGATCGCCGTGACCGACCGAGAGTTGGTCTTCGACTTCACCTCGATCATCTCTACAACATGGTCTGATACCGCGTTGATCTCGTTCACACCAAAAGTCAAAATGCGCCGCTTGAACTCTTTGTACTCTGCGTAAGAACCTTTCTTCCACTCCATTCCTAGGATCAAGTTTCGCCACACGTCGACACTCAGTTCTGGGGTCTTTCCAATTCCGTCGTAGCGAACAATATTCTCGTAGAGCACCGCAGACGACGCGCGCCGAAATCGACGGATAATAGCCATGTCGATGTTTGCCCAAACACCCGGGTTAAGAAAGACCTCCTTCAGATTCTCCGCATAGTGATACTGCAGCACTCCACCAGGCGTAATTCTCGCTCCCGCAAGTAACGCACTTGCATTCCACTGCCCTTTGTTTAGCCCTGCCAAGTAATCCCAATTGACGCCGAACGTCACCAGCGAGTTAATCGCAGTCTTCATGTACTTACGATTATTTGAATTCAGACCGATCTCCGTTGTGAGCTGACCAAGTCCAATGTCGAACCAGATTCTTGAGGGGTCTTTTTTGTATTGAGCGCCAGCATTCTTTAACAGTGCGTCAAAGAGTTTATATTGAGGCAAGGATAGGGCGCCTTTCTCTGGGGCCATGTGCACAGCCGCAGTTGCTTTCCGGAAGGGCTCCGGCAACTCAGCGGTCGGGAACAATCCGAATTGCTCAACATTATCTAGCTTCAGATCTTTGCGAATGGCCACTTTTATCGTCTTTCAACCAATTAGATTGGACTTTATTCTCCCATAAAGGTGGAACAGAGACCATAGTTTTTCCACCTCGATGGTGGAAAAATTCTCGCATTGTTCCACCATTTAGACGAAGACCACGATCTTTTCATTTCATTTTTATTTCGTCGTGACCCTGGCCGCGTGGCAAAAGTTTTGGGCGGCGGAGTGACTAAATTCGGCGTCTCTACCATAGACATACACCATCGAAGCTCGGAATGATGCGAATTTTTTGCTGTCTTATCCCCACCGGTACCATACGCGTACACCTTGAAGCTGAAAAAACGAATCCGCGGTCCTGCCACAAAGCACTTAATGACCCCGAAGCACAACAAATTCAGATAGCGAAGCCACTATGGTCCCATAGGCGTACACCTTAACTAGCGACCCATATGGCTTACTCCACATAGGCGTACACCTTCGAGACGTTTTTTATTAAATTTCCCATCGACGTACACCATCGCTCAGCTTTCTCTATCAACCTGGGTCCCATAGGCGTACACCTCAGGCTTTAAGTCAGCGGGAAATATACATTTCTGAGTGACAACGTCGACATGAAATAAAGGTGGAAAAACACCATGAGCGTACACCTCAAAGCCCATGCATGTCTGGAAAATTGTTAATTTTCAATAAGTTAGAAACTAACGAGCACACAAAGGTTGAGGTGATTCCGCTCCGCCAGTGCTGTCAAAGACTTATAAAGAGGAGAAGGCGCGGCACCATAGACGTACACCAAGTCGGATGTTGTTTGGAGACCATAGTCGTACACCAAACGTAGGTGGCAATTTCCCATATGCGTACACCAGTTTCCGATCGTTCGGAGTTTTTCCTTTTATGCAACGTAATCCCACCGCAGTACACCGTCGACCCCATATCCACACGCCATCCTCCCTATCGGCGTACACCTGCATTCCCATACCCACACACTATTGCTCCCATAGACACCCACCTATTCTCCCACCAGCGTACACCAAACGCGCCTGAGAGCCTTATCCCAGAAGGCTTTCTAGCCGCGTAAACGGTTTAAAGAAGTAAAGTGTTAAAGAAACACGTAAACGATCCCAGGTGCTATTAAAAAGTAAATCTCGACCGGACGGCAGGCATGTCTCTAGGCGTTTCACGCGCAGGTTAGACCGCTTCGCTGTGGTTGAGGCGTCACTGGCGTCCAAAAAGTAGTGAGAGTTCCGCCGCTGCTGACGAGAACATTTGGACAGTCGATAAAGCACGTTTGCCACGAGAGACAGCTTTGGGACAAGGAGCTCAACCCCTTTTCGTGCCGAGCCTGTGATCATCGAGGCCATTTCTTCGGGCTTTGGCGGGTGGCGCCGGTCGAGATAGGCCCAGTCAATCCTCACCAAGTCCGCGAAACGCAAACATCGTCTACGTCCGAGCATGCGCGGCGGATACTGGCCAATTTAAGGTCGACGTTAAGGCGCATAAGAGCCACAAACCATTTAGCGCTTCAACATTCGAGCAATGGGCAACCGTTGTTCGGACCGATTTGGCCATACACCAATCTCGATGGGCGCATCACTGAGACACAGATACCTGTCGGAGACGATTTGACTTGTTCGAAAGGAAGTGTGTGTTTTAGGTCGCATCACACCCACGCAGGATTAAATCTCGACGCACTCATGCACTTTTGGCGAACCCCTATCACAAAGATGTGGTCTGCGGAAACAGAAAGAGACGCTATTTTCGCAACGTTTCTCGATGAGGGGTTATACGCCGTATAACCCCTCATCGAAATTTCGCGTAGGCGTGACACCGTTTTACTTGGCCCCAAGAAAGAGAGGCAATTTCACCTGTCTTTAGCGATCAACCCAAACGATGACGCTGGTTCAATGGAACCCAATCCAACAAGGGTTCCCATGCGTCTTTTCAGAAACCAGCGCCAGGCCGCGCTCGCGACAGCTCCAGGTATGTATGCCGAGGAAGACCCGAGCAAAGTCATCTTCGAAACCAGCACGCGGCTCAAACTTGAGTCGAATCGCTGGATGCTCATCGCATTTGCCTGCGCAGCCATCGCCGCGGGAGCCGTGTGGACCCGCCAGCCGCCGCCCTCCGTTGTACGGGTCGTGGGTGTGTCGGCCGACGTGACCGGGCATCCTGTCACGACAGAGCTCGTCGCATACAAACCGGATTCCCAAGCCATTCGTGCCCACGTTAAAGATATGGCGGTCCGTTGGTTCACGATAGAGCCGGTTTTGACGGACCGGCTCGAAACATCGCGCATGACGACAAATATCAACTCCGTAAAAGCAGAGATGATCGGAGCGGGTTTAAGTCAGTTCAAGGCTTGGCTCGACCAAGACGCACCTTTCCAGGCGATTATCGCCAACCCGAAGTTGATCCGCGAGGTCAACGTCCGAAACATTGCGCTTTTGGAAGATTCAACCGTCCTTGTTGAATTCACAACCTCGACATCACAGGCCGGCGGCGCTGGCAAGCCCGATGTCAAAGCCTATGCGCTGACCTTGCGCTACCAGATCGTCGCACCCACCGCGGATGCGGCGCTCACGTCAAATCCATTCGGGGTCTTTATCCCGTTCTTTCGCCTCGAGCGGACTGCCTAAGCATGAACGCCAATCTCAAACACGCTAGCCGGCGCGCATTCGCCATCTGTGCAGTCGCGGCGATAACGGTCGTCACCGCGCCTGTGGCGATGGCCAAGAAATCGGTCAGCGACGCACCGACGCCTGCGATGATCGCCGACAACCCCATGAGCGCGCTTAATCCGTTCAATAGCGGCGCCGATCCTGTGACGATGCCCGGCGATGCACGCATTGGCGTTTTTCCCTACAGTCGGGATCAGATCTATCGTGTTCTGACGGCACCGCTCAAGCTGACCACGATCGAGCTGGAGAAGGGCGAGAAACTCATTGCCGATCCCGCCATGGGTGACAGCATCCAGTGGGAGATCGACGACGACAAGTCGAACCACATCTTCATCAAGCCGCACAAAGCTGATCTTGTGAACACGCTTCACATCACGACCAACAAGCGCGAGTACGACTTCACGCTGATCGCGTCGCCGGCGGGCGGATTTTTTTACCAGACCGTGCGCTTTCAGTACCCGCATTCGCCAATGACCCGCGTGACCTCGCGTGATGACCAGAGCGCTGGTGCGGATCGCGGCGGTGTTGATTCCGGGTCGGTCAGTGTCGCGCCGGACAAGTTGAACTGGGACTACATCGTTGACGGTCGGACCGAGTTTACGCCGGAGGTGGTCTTCGATGACGGTCATGCTATCTGGATGCGCATGCCCCAGAAGGCGCAGTCGTGGCCGGTACCGTTCATCAAGGATCACGGCGACGCTGTTGTCGCCAATTTCATCCGTCGCGGGGATTTTCTTGTGCTGCAGCGCCTGGCCGATGAGATCGTCTTGAAATCCGGTAAAGACGAAGTCACGGTCACCCGCGGTCGCCGCCGCGTGCTCGGGCTGTTCTGATCGCCATGGCAAAGAAAAACCCAGCTGACAATCCCAACGACGAGCAGATCGCGCTCACGAAGGGCAAGACACCTCGCAACGCCATCATGAGTATCGGCATTCTTGCCGCGATTGTGATCGGTGTGTTGGGCTTCTTTTACGAATTGAAGGCCTCGAACCAGGCAGAGCAGGACGCGCGCGATAAAAAGAGCCTCGCACTCAAGTCCAGCACCGAAGGCGCGGGCGACAAAGGTCCATCTGATATTGAACAGGAAATCCGCAAGCAGCGGGACGCGGCAGCGGCGGAGGCAGCCGCACGCGCGGCGTCCGATGCGGCCGCTGCCCAGCAT
>NZ_JBSIPA010000200.1:0-11120 GCF_053574605.1 Caballeronia sp. M23-90
GTCAACATCGACGGCGAGCATGCTACCTACCATCTAGAACACGACGACGCCGACGTCCGTACCCAATGCGACATCGGCCGTGCAAGACCGGCAATGTCTGCGGTCAGCGGCGCGTCGTGTTCTAGATGGTAGGTAGCATGCTCGCCGACGATGTTGACGATGCCCGACCCCGCCTTCTTCGCGTTATGCAGATTGGCGATACCGTTCGCGAGGCCCGGCGCGAGATGCAGCAGCGTACAGGCAGGCTGCCTGCTCATCCGGAAGTAGCCGTCGGCGGCGCCCGTCAGCACGCCCTCCGCCAGACCGCGCACGCAGCGCAGCGTGCCGACCTTGTCGAGCGCGGCGAGAAAATGCATCTCCGAGGTGCCGGGGTTTGCAAAACAGGTGTCGACGCCGCTCGCGAGCAGCGTGCGCACCAGACTCTCCGCGCCGTTCATTTCAGACTTCATGTGCTCATTTTCCATAAATTGGCCTGTATTGATGTGCATTGCCCATTGCAGCCGCTAAACGGCCTCGACCGCAACTCAACCTCCCCGTATCGCGCGAGCGCCGGCCCCGCGATACCGCCGGGGCGCACAATACTCACCACCGATCCGCGGCCGGTCGAACGAATCTCAGCCGCAAGCGCGGTGATGCCTTTCGGCGCGTCGCTGGCGAAAAAGTCCACCGCGACAAAGCCAGCTGCAAACAACGCAGCAGACGAACAACCTGAACGTAGCACGCAGACACTACGCGGAGCGCGATCGCGCAGGGCACCGCGGAACCCGCACCGTGGCCCGTCAGAAAGCGCAGCGCAGTCAACTCGGGCACGATGACTGCAGAGAACGTCAGAAAAGGGCAGATGCCAAAGAACCGTGTCGCACTGTTCAACAGGGCGGCTAGTGTTAGGGCGCCACCGATGCGGCGTCCCATGGGTTTCATGACTCTCCTCAGGGCGCGACGCGTCGCTGTCTCGAATGGTTCCATGGCTACGTGGCCGACAGCAGATGCGTTTCGAAACACACCTTGCATGTGGGCTACATCGAGATGATCATCGGGTTTCAGCTGGACGGCAAATCACATTAACTCACGCCGGCGGGAGTTAAGTTCACGGGAGTGGCGGCTCAACGCAACGGAGAACTCACGCCTCGACGATTGCGCCATGCTGGGCGCACCCCCCAAAAAAACACGCAGTTCTTAAGAACCGCGTGCCTTAAGATATCCGACAGGCGGAAGACGAAACGCCCACCGCCATTCGCCATAATGCTTACATCTTGACCACGTCCAGCAGCGTCTTCTTGCCTGCCTTGTAGCCGTACAGCGAGATCACGCCGTGCTTCAGGTCGCCCTTTGAGTCGAACGTAGTTTCACCAATGACGCCTTGGTAGTCGGTCGCCGGCATAGCCGCCAGGATCTTCGCCGGATCGGTCGAGTTAGCACGCTTAATCGCGTCGACGACGATGTACACAGCGTCATACGTGAACGGCGCGTAGATCTGGATCGGCTGACCGAAACGCTTCTGATACTTGGCGAGGAACGCCGGGCCGCCAGCCATCTTCTCGAGCGCCATACCGGCTTCCGAGCAGACGATGTTGTCGGTTGCGTCACCCGCCAGGTCAGCCAGCTTGTCGGTACATACGCCGTCGCCAGCCAGCACCTTCGCACGCAGGCCGAGCTGCCTGGCCTGCTTCGCGAACGGGCCGCCGGTTGCGTCCATACCGCCGTACATAATCGCGTCCGGGTTTTCGCCCTTGATCTTCGTCAGAATCGCGCGGAAGTCGACAGCCTTGTCGTTCGTCGCGTCATGCGACATCACGTTCAGACCCAGCGACCTGGCGGTCTTTTCGAATTCGTTGGCGAGACCCTGGCCGTAAGCGGTCGAGTCGTCGACGATCGCGACGCTCTTCAATTTCAAGCCCTTGACGGCGTAGGTAGCCAGTGCCGGGCCTTGTTGCGCATCGGTCGCGACGACGCGGTACGTCGTCTTGAAACCTTGTTGCGTATAAGCCGGGTTCGTTGCCGACGGCGAAACCTGCACGATGCCCGCATCGCTGTAGATCTTCGAAGCCGGGATCGAGGTGCCCGAGTTCAAGTGACCCACCACGGCGACGACCTTATCGTCGACCAGCTTCTGCGCAACTTGCGTTCCGGTACGCGGGTCGCCCGCATCGTCTTGTGCATCGAGTTGCAGCGTGATTTTCCGGCCACCGATGATCAGCCCCTTGGCATTGATTTCCTCAACCGCCAGACGGGCTCCGTTTTCGTTGTCTTTACCGAGATGAGCAATGCCGCCGGTAAGCGGTGCGACATGGCCGATCTTTACGACATCGTCTGCGACCGCACTCGTTGCCAACGACGTCAACAACATGGCCGCGACGCTGATCGCCAACGGTTTTTGAATCTTGACACGCATATAAGTCTCCAGTTTCAGTCCCAAAAGCAATGTAATCGCCCGGTACATCGATTCCTTCTCATTTCTCCGGGGCTCTTTGGACGATCACGCTCCTTGCATCGCTTATGCACTTGACCAGCGTGTTAGCCCGGTCGATTAGAACTTGTGACGGATACCGAGGCTGACGAGCTCTTGCGAAGTCGAATTTGACGGATAGTCGTAGTCCCCCACAGTCGCCGTTGCGCCCGTGCCCGATACCCTCTGGTAGGCACCGACCAGGTAGACGTCTGTGCGCTTCGACAGGTTGTAGTCACCGCCAAGGGATATCTGGTTGTACGATGCCGACGAACCGTTGCCCGAACCGTGCATGAACGTATAGCCCAGACCCAGCAATGCGGCCGGCGTCAGCCGGTAGTTCACAAAGCCCGCACCGACGTTGTAACGCTCGGTCGCCTTGAATGACGAGAGCGCATCCGGCTTGTACTGTGCGTTGCTGTAACGCAGACCAGCCGCGATCGGGCCAACAACGTATTGCGCGCCGATCGAAGCGATGCCGATCGACTTAGCCGTTTGGTACGGCAAGTTAATCGAGTTGAACGTACCATCCGACGTGCCACCCCAGCCGGCAGCGCGAGCGGCCGGCGTATTGCCGTTGTCCATACGGATGTAGCCCGCCGCAACGCTGAATGGACCGCTTGCGTACGTTGCTGCGCCGGACCAGGTTTGCCCCGAACCCGTCGAGCCTGCGATGCCGCCAAAAGCGTACATCGCTTCGAACTGGAAACCCGAGTACGTGTTCGACGCGTACTTGATTGCGCTGTTCGTACGCGAGCTATTGTCGTTGTTATCAACGTCGCTCGGTGTCGTGAACGTCGGACCAAAGTAGTTGTCGGCCGTGATCGGCTGAACCAAGTCGACGACCGGGTCGTACTGGCGGCCGATTGTGACCGTGCCAAATTGATCGCTTTGCAGCCCGACATATGCCTGACGGCCGAACTCGAGGCCACCCTGACCCAGCTTGCCGTTGTTTGGGTTGAAACCATTTTCCAACTGGAAGATCGCCTTCAGGCCACCGCCAAGATCTTCTGCGCCCTTCAGCCCCCAGCGGTTTCCCTGCAAGTTGCCTGCGATCAAACCCAGGAAGTTCTGGTTGCTCGCGTTAGCGTTGTGCACATACTGAAGCGACTCATCGAGCACGCCGTACAGGGCGACGCTGTTTTGAGAATGTGCTGCACCTGCTGCTCCCAGCAGTGCCAGCGAGAGGCTAGACAGTGCGAATTTTTTCATTCCATTTTTCCTGGTGATTGGTTTCGTTGTTGCGGAGCGGACGATATCTAAGATTAAATAAACAGGAATACTTACAACAAATCGTCTCTTAAAAATCACATTGTCCCAAAATACCTATGTAGAAATTTCGCTAGACTCCGCTACGAACCTTTTGCGGTATTGTCGCGACAAATGACATGGATACGATATGATCAATATGAATAGGAATACCAATATTTAACGTTCGTAGAATTCGTTGACACAATCAATACGGAACGTCATTTCGTGCCGCAAAAAAACCGTCTATCAACCTTGGATAATTTTCCTCTTCCCGCATCATCCCCTCGACGGTCACCTTGTCGTACTCGAACACCGTCATGCGGTCGCACAATCTTCATCACCAGTTCAACATCCCGTTCAAGCAGGGAAATCGTGCGCCCGTCGCTGCGAATCTTGTTGAGCAAGCGCGTGAGCGAGCCGTGCCCGGTGAACGGCACATAGCGTCCGGCCATCGGGCTCATCTCGCTTGGCAACTATCATCGACCCACTGCTTGATAAGCATTGAGCGTTGTTGGGCGGCGGCGGTTCTTCATGACGGGAGGCAGCGTAGGCCGCATTTACGGCATCGAGTGCGTCGACAAACGTGCCGTCCGGCACCGTGGCGAACAGGGTGTTGTTTGCCAGGTTCGTGGCGTCGAGTCGACGGCCATTACCTGTTTTCCGCCATTCACCGCCGACAGAAACCGCGACTGGGAGCAGAGCCTGACGCTCCATTGCGATCCTCATATTTTCGCCTCCGCTGTCCGGCTAGCACTGCGACTTTTAACTACGACCTATCGGAACCTGTCTCCAAGTCATCGCGATGTAAATTCGCTGTTTGACTGCCCCATAAATCCGCTGGCAACCGAGCCTTTGTTGAGTTTGGTCGGCGAAACGGAGCGGCTTTCACTGGTAGTGAAGTCTTAGGCAATCACACGTGGCCGACAATCGAGAAAAAATCACACCATGCGCGTAAATCTCACACCTGCGTACACCGTCGCTGCCAATAACCCGGCGCCGCTCGATCAGACCAGTTGAAGCGACGGTGGAAGGGATACAGCGACCCTCCCCGACAATGCGCGCGCGGGTACACCGCAAATCGAACATGCGTCCGATCAGCCAGGATCGCAGACGAGGCTGGCACTCCTTCAGCGTGGCACGATCGTCGACAACACACTTGGCTTGATAGGTTCACGGTAGGACGAGCGGGCAGATATTCACGACCCGTAGCACCGCTCCCGCGCTCTCCTTAAGGACTTCGCCGCTGCAGCGGCAGGCGATACATCCCGCCAGCCGCACGACTCACACGCCGTCTCCCCCACGCCCCCGGCAACAGCATGTCAACCTCGAGGCTCCAGACGCAAACCTTTTGTCACGCCTGGCCCTGAAATAACCTCATCAATTCGTGCAATCGAAGCTGGCGGCGGAGTTGATATCGCCTGTACCCTTGTATTTCGGATACATCGGATATACTCACATTGGCCGGGTGCGACTCGGCGTATTAGTGTCGGTCACGACCAGGTTTCCTGGGGCATTGTTCGACTTAACCCAGCCTTCCAAAGCCTCAAGTACGGGCAATCCCCCGCTCGCATTGAAATCTTCCGCCCCATGGGCAAAGCCGGGAATAGTGTAAAAGCGGAGGAACCCGTCGACCTTTTGCTGACCGAATTTTTGGACTAGGGAATTGTAGTAGTTGACGGAGCCTTGATTGGAGATGAGTTCGTCGGACAATCCATGAACGAGGATCCATTTTCCCTTCGCCATGAACGGCTGGATATCGGTGGTCGTTGCATCCAGCATATTCGACAGTTCCTGAATTCGGCTGAGATACTGGCCCGGAGCAAGTGGATCAAAGTTCAGCGAGTTGGCATTCGGATCACCCAAAATCAAATCTCTGACTAGTGCATCGGCACCGGCTGCCATAGAGCCGAGAGCCAGGTCATTGGGTGGAACGGGAAACGCCGGGGAAGCCCCGAGCCCGCCAATCGGATAGTTAGTAAAAAGGTTGAAGCCGGGACTGCTATTGATTCCGTTGTTGAGTACATACGGAAGATTGACTCTGGATTGCATGGTATTCACAGTCGCGATCGAGCGTCCGACAGACAGTTGTCGCCCGTATCGGCTCCGCCTGGACATCGAAGACTAGAGGGCACGAAAGTACATGCACCGAGATTGCTTATTATGCCGTCCGCAGCGCCATCCAGGCTATCGCATGCGGCCAGTTCGCCGTTTTGCAGCGTCGTCAATTTTCCCCGGGGTTAAAAATCCCACTTCACCGTTGCCACGCAGCGCGCGGGCGAACAGCTGCCAGGACAGAAGTGTTGTCGAAATCGATCTATGGCTTTTGACGTAACGCTCCGGCAAAGCGGCCGGCAGTTTCAGGTTGAACCGGACGAGCCGGTTCTGAGCGCGGCGCTGCGCCATAGCATCGGGCTGCCGTATGGCTGCAAGAACGGCGCATGCGGCTCCTGCAAGGTCAGTGTCGTGCAGGGCGAAGTCGAGCAGGCGCCACATTCGTCGTTGGCCCTGTCGAACGATGAAAAAAACGCGCGGAATTGCGCTCTTCTGCTGCGCGACCGCGCAGACGGATCTCACCATCGATGTGCGCGAGGTAGCGGGCATCGGCGATGTGCAGGTCAAGAAGCTGCCCTGCCGCGTGAATGCGCTGGCGAAGAAGGCGGATGACGTCGTCGAACTCAAGCTGCGGTTGCCCGCCAACGAACGCCTTCAGTATCTTGCCGGACAGTACATCGAATTCAATCTGAAAGACGGCAAGCGCCGCAGCTATTCGATGGCGAGCCCGCCGCATCACGAAGGCCCGCTCGAACTGCATATCCGCCACATGCCCGGCGGCACATTCACCGACCACGTATTTGGCGCGATGAAGGAGCGCGACATCCTGCGCTTCGAAGGGCCGCTCGGCACGTTCCTCCTGCGCGACGAATCCGACAAGCACATCGTTTTGCTCGCCTCGGGCACAGGCTTCGCGCCGATCAAGGCGATCATCGAGCATGCCGTGTTCAAGAACCTCAATCGTCCGATGACGCTCTACTGGGGCGGCCGCCGCAAGAAGGACCTGTACATGATGGAACTGGCCGAGCAATGGGCGCGCGAGATTCCCAACTTCAAGTTCGTGCCCGTGCTGTCCGAGCCGGACGAGGATGATGCCTGGACCGGCCGCAAGGGCTTCGTTCATCGCGCCAGGGCGAAGGCGGCGTGATCCCGGCGACGCGCGAGTTCATGAAGCAACTGCGCGCCCTGACCAAGCAGCACAACCTGCTCTTGATCGTCGATGAAGTGCAGAGCGGGCTGCGGCCGTACAGGAACGCTCTTCGCGTACGAATTGTGGGGTATCGAGCCGGACATCATGACGCTCGGCAAGGGCATCGGCGGCGGCGTGCCGCTCGCGGCGCTACTTTCGAAAGCGGATGTCGCCTGCTTCGAAGCCGGCGATCAGGGCGGCACCTACAACGGCAATCCGCTGATGACCGCAGGGGGGTTTTCGGTGATTTCGCAGCTTGTCGCGCCGGGCTTTCTCGAAGGCGTGCGCGAACAAGGCGACTATCTGAAGGAGCAATTGCTCAAGCTTTCCGACGAGCGCGGCTTCGAGGGCGAACGCGGCGAGGGCCTGTTGCGCGCGTTGCTTCTCGACAGCGAAAAGGGACCGCAGATCGTCGAAAAAGCGCGGCTGATGCAACCGGATGGCCTGCTGCTGAACGCCGCGCGTCCCAACCTTTTGCGCTTCATGCCGGCGCTCAACGTCACGCGTGACGAGATCGATCAGATGTTGTCGATGCTGCATTCGGTGCTCGATTCGCTGTGATTATTCGAACGTTCGATGCAGGCGATCGCGGCGCCGTGATCGCTCTGTGGCGCGATGTGTTTCCCGAGTACGCGGACGCATCGCGGCCGCAGCGCGATCCTGCCTTGTCCATTGCCAACAAGATGACGACGCAGCCGGAACTCTTCTTTGTCGCGGTTCTCGACGATGTCGTCGTCGGCACGGTGATGTGCGGCTATGACGGGCATCGAGGATGGGTGTATTCGCTTGCGGTGTCGTCCGCGCTTCGGGGGCGCGGCTTCGGGCGTGCCTTGATGCTTCATGCGGAAGCGGCGCTTTCTTTGCTCGGCTGTCCTAAGGTAAATTTGCAGATTCTTTCCAGTAAAGCCGAGCTTCGGGGGGTTCTATGAGAAGCTGGGATATCGGGTCGATGAGGTTGTCAGTTTGGGGAAGAGGTTATAGGGTTTTGGTGGCCTTCTTGTTATGGTGATTCAGCAGCACAAGAGAGGCGCCTCCCACAAGAAGACGCCCCTCGAAACCAACCTCACTCTCCGAGATACGCAGCCCGCACCTTAGGATCATCGAGCATGGTCTTAGCGTCGCCGGACATGGTGACAGTTCCAGAATCCATCACGTACCCGCGATTAGCGGCCTGCAAGGCAAGACGTGCATTCTGCTCGACGAGCAAGACCGTCAGGCCTTCCTTGGAAATCTCCCTGACGACCTCGAAGATTTTCTCGACCATGATGGGAGAAAGCCCCATCGAAGGCTCATCGAGCAGAAGCAATTTCGGACGGGAAAGGAGCGCCCGCGCCATGGCCAGCATCTGCTGCTCGCCACCCGACAGCGTTCCCGCATACTGCGATGCCCGTTCCTTCAAGCGGGGAAAGAATCCGAACATCCGCTCGGTATCCTTTTGAATGCCATCCGCGTCATTGCGCAGATAGGCACCCATCTGCATGTTCTCGAGGATCGACATGCGGGCGAAGATGCCACGACCTTCCGGCACCATCGCCAGGCCACGCTTGAGCAGCTCGTGCGTCGGCACGCCTTTGATCGACTGACCCCTGTACTCGATGTCCCCCGCCGAAAACGGCTTGAGACCGGTGATGGCCTTCATGGTCGTAGTCTTGCCGGCGCCGTTCGCACCGATCAGCGTCACGAGTTCGCCCTGCTCGACTTCCAGATCGACACCCTTCACCGCCTGGATACCGCCGTAGTTTACTTGCAGACCTTTGATCTTCAACATCGCGCTTGGCGTCGCCATTAGTGCACCCCCGCACCCAGATATGCCTCGATCACCTTCGGGTCCTTCTGCACGTCCTGCGGCAGACCCTCGGCAATCACCTTGCCGTAATCGAGCACCGTCATGCGGTTGCACAATCCCATCACGAGCTTCACGTCGTGTTCGATCAAGAGAATCGTCTTGCCATCCAAACGAATCTTGTCGAGCAGACGCGTGAGCTCGACCTTCTCGGTCGCATTCATGCCAGCCGCGGGTTCATCGAGCGCAAGCAGTTTCGGATCGGTCGCCAGCGCCCGCGCGATCTCCAGACGACGCTGGTGGCCATACGACAGATTGCGCGACGTGTAATCGGCGTATTGCAGCACGCCGACGTATTCGAGCAGTTCGAGCGCGCGCTCTTTGATCTCGCGCTCCTCGCGACGCTCGCTCGGCGTCTGGAAGACGGCGCCGAGCAGACCGTGTTTGGTGCGCACGTGCCGGCCCACCATCACATTCTCGAGCGCGGTCATGCCGCCGAACAGACGGATGTTCTGGAACGTGCGTGCGATGCCCGCCTTAGCCACCTGATACACCGCCGTCGGCGTGTAGTTCTCGCCATCGAGCTTGAACTCGCCCAAATCCGGCGTGTACAGCCCGGTGATGACGTTGAAGAACGTCGTCTTTCCCGCGCCGTTCGGACCGATCAGGCCATAGATTTCGCCCTCACGGATTTGCAGGCCGACATCCGACAACGCCTGCAAACCGCCGAAGCGCTTGTTCACGCCCTTCACCGACAGGCGGATTTGTTTCGTATCGCTCATGTGTGATATTCCCCGCCCTTAAGCACGAACCGGCTTCTTGTTGCCGCGCTTCGCAATCTTCGCGATCTTGTCCTCATGTTTCGCGGCTGGCCATAAACCCTCAGGACGACGCAGCATGATGACGACCATCGCGAGACCGTAGAGCAACTGGCGGATGACTTCCGTATCGACGATCTGATGACCGAAGATGGCGTTCTGCAGCGGCGTCATGGTCGAGCGCAGCACTTCGGGCAGAATGGCGAGCAGAAACGCGCCGAGGATCACACCCGGGATGTGTCCCATGCCGCCCAGCACCACGCACGCCAGTACGACGATCGATTCCCACAGCGTGAACGACTCCGGCGACACGAAGCCCTGAAAGCCCGCGAACATCGTGCCCGAGAGGCCGCCGAACGATGCGCCCATCGCGAAAGCGAGCAGCTTCACGTTGCGGGTGTTGATGCCCATCGCCTTTGCGGCGATTTCGTCCTCGCGGATCGCGGCCCACGCGCGGCCGATGCGCGAGTGCTGCAAACGCGTGCAGACCCAGATCACCAGCAGCGCGCCGAGCACGAACAGGTAGTAGTACATGTACACCGATGGGAACCTGAAGCCGAAGAACTCTTGCGACTGCGACAGGTTGAAGCCCGCCACCGTCACCGGATCGATGCCCGTGATGCCCTTCGGACCGTTGGTGATATTCACCGGACGATCAAGGTTGTTCATGAAGATCCGGATGATTTCCCCGAAGCCGAGGGTCACGATCGCGAGATAGTCGCCACGCAAACGCAGCGTCGGTGCGCCGAGCAGCACGCCGAAAGTCGCCGCGACCGCCATGCCGATCGGCGCGATGATGAGGAACGGCAGATGAAGTCCATTCGGCGCGAGATGCGCGATCCACTCGAACTGCGACGTCAGTTGCGGCGACGAGAGGAGCGCCGCGACATACGCGCCAACCGCATAGAACGCGATATAGCCCAGGTCGAGCAGGCCGGCGAAGCCGACCACCACGTTGAGGCCGAGCGCAAGCATCACGTAGAGCATCGCGAAGTCGAGCACGCGAACCCAGTAGTTGCCGCCGGCCGCGCCGATGACGATCGGTGCAGCGATCACAAGGATTGCGACGACGATGCCGACGATCAGCGTCTTGGTCGCGTTCTTCTCGGGGATGAGCGTCGTGGACGGCTCAATCGGTTGAATCAAAGTCATGTTGTTCTTCTCCCTTAAGCGCGGTCAGCGACGCGTTCGCCGAGCAGACCCGACGGACGGAACACCAGCACGATAATCAGCACGATGAACGCGAACACGTCCTGATAGTTACTGCCGAAGACGCCGCCGGTCAGATTGCCGATGTAGCCCGCGCCCAACTGTTCGATGAGACCCAGCAGCACGCCGCCGACCATCGCGCCCGCGAGGTTGCCGATACCGCCCAGCACCGCGGCCGTGAACGCCTTCAGGCCCGGAATGAAGCCCATGTAGAAGTGCGCGTTGCCGTATTCGGAGGCGATCATCACGCCGGCCAGCGCCGCGAGCGCGGAGCCGATCATGAATGTGGCGGAGATGACGAAGGGAAAAGTTTTCGTTTTCCGATGACGGGCAGTTGCTGTCTGGCACGTTCATGGATTACCTGCTGCCGAG
>NZ_JBSIPA010000201.1:0-11063 GCF_053574605.1 Caballeronia sp. M23-90
CGCGATTCCACGCGGGCAGATCGAGGCCGCAAAGACGTTCAACCTCACGCGGCACCAGACCCTGTGGCACATCGAGATCCCGCAAGTGGTTGCGTTGACCCTGCCGGCGCTGGTCTCGGAGATGATCCATCAGCCGTGGCGCGAGCAACAAGGAAGCCGCGCGCGAACTCGAACTGAGCCCGAGCACCGTACGCACGCATGTGGAGAGCGTATTCCGCAAGCTCGAGTGTTCGACGCGCGCCGCCGCCACGCTCAAGGCATCGGGCATGGGTTTCTTATGAGTGTCCCGTCGAGACTTCGCCGGCAATCCAGTTGCTGAAGGAAAGCATGGCGGGTGTCATGCTTTTTCCTCTCACTGATGTCAGCCAGTAACTGCCCGCGTTCACCTCGACGCTGAACGGACGAACGAGACTGCCCATGTTCAGTTCGCGCTCGAACATCACGGCGGGCGCGAGCGCCACGCCCGCGCCCTGCATGGCTGCTTCCACCATCAATCGCGACGAATCGAATACGGGACCGCGCAGCGTTCGCGGCGCAATGCCGGCGGTGGCGAACCAGCGCGTCCAGTCATCGACACGATACGAGCGCAACAACGTCTCGTTGGCAAGCGCCTCGGGCCGATCGAGCCGCTGTCCGATCTCCGGCGAACACAAGATGGCAAGCGGCGCGTCGAAGAGCTTGGTCGCGACCGAACCCGGCCATGTGCCGTCGCCGAAACGAATCGCGAAGTCCAGCCCTTCGGTTGCCAGATCGACCAGGTTGTTATGCGTGAGCAAACGCAGTTCGATAAACGGATGCGCCGCGCGGAACGACTTAAGGCGCGGCATCAGCCAGCCGACCGCGAAGGTGCCGACGGCGCCGACCGTCAGCACCTCGTGGAAATGGCCGCCATCGAATTGCTTGAGGACGGCTTCGATCCGATCGAACGCATCGGTCAGGACCGGGCGCAGCGCGAGGCCTTCGTCTGTGATCCCAAGGCCCCTCGGCAAGCGCTTGAAGAGCGTCGTGCCAAGCCGTTCTTCAAGCGATCTCACTTGCTGGCTGACCGCCGCCTGCGTGACATTCAGTTCGAGCGCGGCGCGCGTGAAGCTCAGATGCCGCGCGGACGATTCGAACGCCCGCAAGGCGTTCAGAGGGAGATAAGGCCGCATGATTTAGCCGATCCATTAGATTTTCTTGGGTGCGCGTCAATTTATCATCGTTTGTCAGTGCGATCCAAACCGTCGATATTGAGCGCTCAATTCACGTCACGAATGGAGGATCAATGGTTACACGGCGGATATTCACGGGCGCTCTTGCGGGCGCGTCCCTAGCTGGTGTTGTGGCGGCATCGTTTGGAGAATGGGCGATGGCCGCAGATAGCGATGGCGCCGGTCTAGCGGACAAGATAAGCAAACGGCTCGCGCGGATCGAAGCGAGCACCAGTGGCCGGCTCGGTGTCTCGGTCCTGGACACGGGTTCAGGCGCCCACGCCGGACTGCGCGCCGACGAAGCGTTTCCCATGTGCAGCACCTTCAAGTTCCTCGCCGCCGGTTTCGTACTGGCGCGCGTGGACAAGGGCGAGGAAGACCTGAAGCGGAAGATCGTCTATTCGAAGAGCGATCTGGTCGATTACTCGCCAGTCACGCAACACCACGCCGACAGCGCGGGCTTGAGCGTTGCCGCGCTATGCGAAGCTGCGATCACACTCAGCGACAACACCGCCGCCAACCTGCTGCTCGCGAGCTTCGGCGGACCGGCCGCGCTGACTGCGTTTGTGCGGACGTTGGGCGACACGCAAACGCGCCTCGACCGCAACGAACCGACGCTCAACGAAAGCACGCCCGGCGATCCGCGCGATACCACCACCCCCAACGCCATGCTCGCCAATATGCGCACGCTGCTGCTGACGGACCGGTTGTCGGTGAGTTCATGCGCTCAGTTGCGGGACTGGCTGATCGCGAACAAGACCGGCGCGAAGCGCATTCGCGAGAAGCTGCCAAAGGACTGGCGCGTCGGCGATAAAACCGGCACAGGGTCGCACGGCTCGACCAATGACATCGCGATCATCTGGCCGCCCAAACGCGCGCCGCTGCTCGTCACGGCTTATCTGACACAAACGAGCGCGCAAAACGCTCGCAGGGAAGCGGCGATTGCGGATATTGGCGGACTGGTTGTGTCGTCGTTTTAAGACCGACATGAAATGCACGGCACAATGGCGACTCTTCATGTCAACAGACCCGCTTCGATGATCAACAAGCTCTCTCATGAACCCGGCCGATGGATCGCCCCGCTGCTCCTGGTTTCGTGCCTCTGCGCGGCAACAGCAACATCGGCTTTCGCCGCGTCCGCAGAACCCAGGGACAAGACATCCGACGCGCTGGACGCGTGCCTGAACAATCCGAAGACCATCTCGACCGCGGACATGTCGGATTGTTATTCGGTCGCCTACAAGGCGTTTGATCATCGATTGAACGTGGCGTATCAGCGCCTGCTGAAGACGCTTCCGGCCGTGCCCGCACAAAAGCTGAAGGCTTCGCAGCGGTCCTGGCTGACTTTCCGCGATGCCGAACTGGCGACGCAATCGGCAATTTTCGCAACGCGCCAGGGCACGATGTACGTCCCGATGCAGGAAGACGAAGGCATGTCCCTCACGCGCGACCGCGCATTGAGACTGGAGTCCTATCTGGGCGTGATGTCAGTCGGAGAGCCGTGACATAACCGCAAATCGGCCGTTCATCAACGGCCGTTTTGCCGTTTGCAAGCCGCCATGATCTGTTTCTTCTTCGCAGCCAACCACGCCTTGCATATACGTCAGGATAGATTTATCTCAGCGAAACGCGCAATTCACGTGATAATTCGCAACAGAAAAAGCCAGTCGCGCCGATAACCATATAACCACCATACATTGCGCACTCCATGGCGTTCAGCGAACCGCAGTCGCCATTTTTCAAATGGCTCGTAGGATCCGCTCAAGACCTGAGCGCCGACAACCGGCAAGTCCTGCTCTCGAATCTTTTCACCAGGACAACGTCGATTGTCATGGCATCGATTTGCGAGCTCAGCGTTTGTCTGACGGCGTTATATCTCTACCCGGGCGCGGGCTACCTGGCCTGGACGCTGGCCGTGCTCGTGGTTCTGGCCGCGCGGCTGTTGCTGATCGCGGTTTGCTGCAGGCGCAGCGAGCGCAACGAACCTACCCCTACGTCGCTTTTCCTTGTCGCCAGCATTGTGTGGAGCGCGCTCCTCGGACTCGGCGCGCTGCTTTGCAACATCAGCGGCGACCAGACGCTCTTTCTGTTGGGCAACGTCTGCGCGGTCGGCGTGGTCGGTGGACTGGCCGGGCGCAATGCCGGCACGCCGCGGCTCGTGATGATCCAGATATCTGTCATCTTTGCGCTGCTCGGCCTGGGCGCGGCAATGTCGCCCGGATCGGGAAAGATCGTGCTGCTGTTCCAGGCGCCGTTCTGTGCCGCAGGATTTTTCACGGTCGCACTGCGCAGCAACAAGGACACGGTCGCCATGCTGCGGGCGCAGGAAACCAGCAACCGCCTTGCGCGCCACGACAGCCTGACGGGTCTTCCCAACCGTGCGCGCATCAGCGAGTTGCTGCTCAATCGTACCGACGCCGAACCCGCGCTGCGCCCCGGATCGTTTGCCGTATTGCTTATCGATCTGGACGGTTTCAAGGCGATCAACGATAGCCTCGGCCACGCCGCCGGCGATCTCGTGCTGCAGGAATCGGCGAGACGTTTGCGGGCGGTGCTACGCCAGGGCGATATTGTCGGACGTCTGGCGGGAGACGAGTTCGTCGCCATATCGAACGATGCGTCTCTAAGCGAAGAGGTCCGCCTGCTCGCCGACCAGATTGTAAAGACGCTCGCCCGGCCGTTCGTGCTCAATGACGCGCTCGTGCGCATTGGCGCCAGCGTCGGCATTTCGCAGTACCCCGAGCATGGCGACACCGGACCGCAGTTGCTGATCTGCGCGGACCGCGCGCTTTATGCCGTCAAGCGCAGCGGCAAAAGTGCGTTTGCAGTTTTCGATGCTCAGGCGCACGCCTCCGATGACAGCCTGAGCCTCTTGCGCAGCGATCTCGAAGGCGCGCTTCAGGCTTTCGGCAGTGGCTTGCGCATGGAATATCAGGCGATCGTGAATCTCGCGAGCGGTGCCACGACTGGCCGCGAAGCCCTCGTCCGATGGACCCATCCCACGCGCGGCGAGTTGCCGCCCACCACGTTCGTGCCTATTGCCGAACGCACGGGGCTGATCCTGCCGCTCGGCGAATGGGTGCTGCGGCGCTCATGCGAGGAAGCGGCCGGATGGCGCGAACCGGTGGTCGTCGCGGTGAACGTGTCGCCGGTCCAGTTGCGCGAGGAGACGTTCGCGGACCTGGTGGCATCGGTGCTTCGCGAATACGATATGGCGCCCTCGCGTTTGAATATCGAGGTGACGGAAACCGTGCTGATGAGCGACGACGGCCCGACGCGCCGCAACGTGGAACGGCTTCGTGCAATGGGTATCGGCCTGGCGCTCGATGATTTCGGCACGGGGTTTTCGACGTTATCGAACTTGTGCCGCTTTTCCTTCGATACGCTCAAGATCGATAGCTCGTTCGTGCGGGAATCGGTGCATCGGAGGGAATCGGCGGCGGTCGTGCGCGGGATCGTGGCGCTCGCGAGGGAACTCGGGATTCCGACGACGGCGGAAGGGATCGAGACCGATGAGCAGCTTGCGTTCGTGCGGGGTTGCGGATGCACGAGTGCGCAGGGGTTTTTCCTGGGGCGGCCGGAACGGGGGGAAAGGATTGCAGGAGTAACCGTTTAATTCCGCACCCGTTTTCAAGGCCGTCAAAAAATTTGCCCTCTCTTGCTCGTTTACGCTACATTACGCTCATTCTTGATCGATTCGAGACAACGAGCAACCAATGCAAAGAACCCGCCGCGACGCCACCGACGCCCTTCTCCCCGACGAACGTGCCGAGCTGATACTCGAACGCCTGCGCTCAAGCGGCCGCGTCCTGGCCGCAGACCTCGCAGCAGAATTCAGCACATCCGAGCACACCATCCGCCGCCACCTGCGCGACCTCGCCGATGCCGGCCACTGCAAGCGCGTCTATGGCGGCGCACTGCTGATATCGCCGGCATCGACTGCCGGTTCAACGCGTCTGCGCGAAGCCGGCGATCGCAAGGCAGTGCTCGCGGCATTGGCGGCGAGCATCGTCCGGCCGGGGCAGATCATCTTGCTCGACGCCGGCTCGACCAACGTCGCGATCGCCGCTGCGTTGCCCGATAACGCGGATCTCACAGTCGTGACGAACTCCCCCGATGCCTGTTCGCGGCTGATGGATCGTCCTGGTATCGATGTAATCCTGGTTGGTGGGCGCATGAGTCCGCGCGGCGCCGGAGCGGTCGGTGCCACCGCGTTGCTGCAGGTCCAGCAAATCAGGGCGGACCTGTGCTTTCTGGGCGCGTGCGCGATCGATACCACTGAAGGCGTCGCCGCGTTCGATGCTGAGGATGCCGAACTGAAACGTGCAATGGTAAAAGCGAGTGGGCAAGTCGCCATAGCAATGACATCGGAGAAATTGATGACTGCAGCACCTTATTTTGTAGCGCCTGCGTCGGGCATCGACCACCTGATCCTGGAAGCGGATGTCCCCGCCGAACGCCTTGGTGCATTTGAAAACCTTTGCGGCAACGTGATGGTGGCGCGATGAAACCCGTCTCCGAACGTATCGCCACAACCGCCATATTTCTCGCCAACGGACTTGGGATCGGCGCGTGGGCCGTCGAGGTTCCGCGCATCAAGGAGGCCTTGTCCCTGAGCGACACCGCGCTGGGACTGGCACTATTCGCGTTCGCCCTGGGCGCGATCGTCGCCATGCCGCTCGCCGGCCGCCTCGCACCGCGTTTTGGCAGCGGACGCGTCACGGCGTTCCTCGGCATTGCGTTCGTGATCGCACTGCCCTTGCCCGCATTCGTACCCGACTTCGCGGTCCTCTGCGCGGTGCTTTTTGTCCTGGGCGCGGCAAACGGCGCACTGGATGTATCGATGAACGGACACGCCAGCGCCATTGAAGGCGAATGGCACGCGCCGATCATGTCGTCCTTTCACGCAGCGTGGAGCGTGGGCGGTTTGCTCGGTGCGGCATCGGGCGCCGCGCTCCAGGTGAACGGCATCGGCACGATGGGCGGCCTTCTGATTCCCGATGCAGTCATCGCCATGCTTGTCCTTGCCGCCGCCGTTTTTGCGCTAAGGGATATTGGACCGCGGGTGCAGAAAGCGGCGAGCGGGTTCGTGCTGCCTAGCGGCGCGGTGATGAAACTCGCCGGCCTCGCGTTTCTCTGCATGCTGGTCGAAGGAGCGGTTGCCGACTGGAGCGCGGTGTTCCTGCGCTCCGCACTCGATACACAAGCGAGCGCCGCGGCGTTGGGTTATTCATCGTTTGCTTTTGCAATGGCGGCGTGCCGCGTTGTCGGCGATGTCTCCGTGCGCCGGCTCGGATCGAGTGCAGTGGTTGCAATCGGTGGCCTGATCGCAGCGCTTGGGCTTGCCCTGGTGCTTGGATACCCGAACGTGGTCACCGCTTGCGTGGGCTTTGCGCTGGTAGGTATTGGACTGGCGAACATCGTCCCGGTCATTTTCAGCGCAGCCGGACGATCGACATCGACGCCCGCAGTCGGGGTCTCGATGGCGGCAACCGCGGGTTACGCCGGGTTCCTGGTCGGTCCGCCGATGATTGGATTTGCAGCGGGGTTCCTTGGCCTTCGGCTTGCGCTGTTTGCGCTCGTTATAGCCACGCTCGTTGTTTGCCTGCTAGGCGGCAAAGCAGTCAGGAGCGCAGCCGCCTAGCCCTTGACGACTAGTGCGTCAGGCCGAGGAATTCAGCGAAAAATATCCGCGACAAGATTCGATACCGCACGTATGCGCTCGCTTCCGCGCAGGGCGGGATGCAGCACCATCCATACGTCCTGATCAAGCTCGCGAATATGCGGTTCGACGCAAACGAGGTCACTGGTGGTGTCGCCCGCGAGTTGCGCGAGCACACCCAGCCCCGAGCCTCCAAGCACGCCGTCGAAGACGCCGAGGACATAGCTGCATCGAAGGCTCGGTTCCGGCGCGCCCGGCAAGGTCTTCAGCCATCGCGCCGCCGGATGATCGCCACGCCGCTCGTCGTATCCCACGAACGAGAGCTTGTTCCACTCGCGCCGTTTGATCGCCACCTTGTGACGCAGATAATAATCACGCGATGCGTACAAACCAAAGCGCACCTTGCCGATGCGCCGGACATACAGGTCGCCTTCCTCCGGACATTCCGACCAGATGGCAATGTCCGCCTCACGACGCGCAAGGTTATAAGGGCGTTGCGACGTCAGCACTTCGATAGCCAGCCCCGGGAATCTTTCCTGGAAGGAGCCGAGCAGCTTCATCAGGATGTAGGACATCCATTCGACGGCGTTGATCCTGACCGTGCCCTCAAGACCATGAGAACCGGTGACGTCGCCGGCGCGCTCGATCTGATGCGCGAGGATTTCCATTTGCTCGGCCCAGGTCAGGACCTGTTGCCCGAACACGGTCACCGTACAGCCGGAAGGTACGCGGTCAATCAGGGGTTCACCTAGTCTTCTTTCGAGTTCGGTCAGCCGGCGCGAGAGCGTCGCGGCGCTCAGATCGCACGCCAAAGCCGCAGCCCGCATGGTGCCTTCACGCGCGATGGCCAGCAAAATGCGCAGATCGTCCCAGTCGACGTGTTCCATATTCGAAACGCCCGCTTTCAATTTTAGAGGTAGCATATCGCTATTCGCGAGGATAGCATTAGACCTCGATAGACCACCCTCGCTTGAACTAAACAAGCACCGGGAGCGGTCTTTCAGATACTCCGCGCCAGAGGAAACGTCATCAGGACTTTCCTTTCAGATTGATTAACTCGTCAATCTCGCGCGTTTCAACTACGCAATGACCAAACGACTCGCGGCTGCCACCCGGTAGACCGAAGAGCGGACTCCGGAGACTTTATGACCCGCAAGCACAATCAAGCTCGACGCCGCGTACTCGCCGCAACCGCGGTGTTTGCCGCCGCCTCGCTCTTGCCCGTTTCATCGGCATTCGCTCAAGCAGCCAAAAAACCCACCGTCGCACTCGTGATGAAGTCGCTCGCGAACGAGTTTTTCCTGACGATGGAAACCGGTGCCAAGGACTATCAAGCCCACAACACCGACAAGTTCACGCTGATCACGAACGGCATCAAGGACGAAACCGATACCGCCAACCAGATCCGCATTGTCGAGCAGATGATCGTGTCGAAAGTCGATGCCCTCGTGATCGCGCCGGCGGACTCGAAAGCGCTGGTACCGGTGATCAAGAAAGCGGTCGATGCCGGGATCATCGTGGTGAACATCGACAACAAGCTTGACACCGACGTGCTCAAGTCCAAGAACCTGAACGTGCCGTTCGTGGGTCCGGACAACGCCAAGGGCGCGCGTCAGGTGGGTGAATACCTGGCCAAGCAGAAGCTCAAGTCGGGCGATGAAGTCGGCATCATCGAAGGCGTTTCGACCACCACGAATGCGCAGCAGCGCACGGCAGGTTTCAAGCAAGCCATGCAAGCTGCGGGCGTGAAGGTCGTTGCATTGCAATCGGGCGACTGGGAAATCGATAAAGGCAATGCGGTGGCATCGCAAATCCTGAACGCGAACCCGAATGTGAAGGCGCTGCTGTGCGGCAACGACAACATGGCGATCGGCGCGGTATCGGCTGTGCGCGCAGCGGGCAAGGCAGGCAAGGTGCAGGTCGTGGGTTACGACAACATCAACGCCATCAAGCCGATGCTCGCCGATGGCCGCGTGCTCGCCACGGCCGACCAATACGCTGCAAAACAAGCGGTATTCGGTATCGATACTGCGCTGAAGGCGCTGTCGACGCATCAGAAGCAGTCGGACTTGTCGAGCGTTGTCGAGACGCCTGTCGATTTGGTCACAGGCAAGAAGTAACGCTCGCGTCACGCTTCACGAGTCATCGCCATCATGGCGAGCCGCAGGACAAACGTGTGTCCTGCGGCACGACTCCACGCCTTAACTGTCCCGACGCACCGCGCTCCGGATTCACCATCAAGCACCTTCCAGTCTTTCTAAAACGATGCCAAGTCCAATCGTCCCTTCCGCCGATGCGCCTCCGGTGCTGACCATACACGGCATTGGCAAGACTTATGTCGAGCCGGTGCTCATGGATGTGTCGCTGCATCTGCGTCCCGGCGAAGCGCTCGCGCTGACCGGCGAGAACGGCGCGGGCAAAAGCACGTTGTCGAAGATCATCAGCGGTCTCGTGACGCCGACCACCGGCTCCATGCAGCTTGCGGGCGCTGCGTACGCACCGGCAAGCCGTAGTGACGCCGAAGCGCTCGGCGTGCGCATGGTCATGCAGGAGCTGAACCTGCTGCCCACGCTGTCGGTCGCAGAAAACCTGTTCCTGAACCGCTTGCCTCAACGTGGCCTCGGCTGGATCGATCGCGCGAAGCTGCGTGAGGACGCACATCACGCCATGGCGCAGGTCGGTCTCGATGCAATCGATCCGGACACGCTCGTGGGCGAGCTGGGTATCGGTCATCAGCAGATGGTCGAGATCGCGCGCAACCTGATTGGCGATTGCCGCGTCCTGATCCTCGATGAACCCACCGCCATGCTGACAGCGCGTGAAGTCGACCTGTTGTTCGAGCAAGTCGACCGCCTGAAGGCGCGCGGTGTAGCGCTCGTGTATATCTCGCATCGGCTGGAAGAACTCGCGCGTGTGGCCGAACGTGCAGCGATCTTGCGCGACGGCCGACTCGTGCATGTTGACGCAATGCACAATCTGAGCAGCGACAAGATCGTCACGCTGATGGTCGGACGCGATATTGGCGAGCGCATCGATCTCGGCGAACGCCGTATCGGTACGACCGCGTTCAAGGTACAAGGCATGACGCGCGGCCACGCAGTGCGCGACGTATCGTTTGAAGTGAAGGCCGGCGAGATTTTTGGCATCAGCGGGCTGATCGGCGCGGGACGCACCGAACTCATGCGCCTGATCTATGGCGCGGATCGGGCGGATAGCGGCGAGGTTTTCGTTGCACGCCACGGCGGCACGCTCGCGAAAGTCAACGTCAAGTCGCCGTCCGATGCCGTGAACCAGGGTATCGCACTGATCACCGAAGACCGCAAGGGCGAAGGCCTGTTGCTGCCCCAACCTATCGCCGCGAATATCTCGCTTGGCAATATCGGCGCGGTATCCAGGCACGGCGTGGTCGACGCAAAACGCGAAAACGCACTGGCGCAAAAACAGATCACCGCGATGCGCATCCGTACATCGAGTGCGGCGCAGCCCGTTTCGGAACTCTCGGGCGGCAATCAGCAGAAGGTTGTGATCGGGCGCTGGCTCGCACGCGACTGCACGGTGCTGCTCTTCGACGAACCCACACGCGGTATCGACGTCGGCGCCAAATTCGACATTTATGCATTGATGGGCGCGCAAGCCCGCGAAGGCCGCGCGCTGGTCGTGGTATCGAGCGATTTGCGCGAATTAATGCTCATTTGCGACCGCATCGGTGTAATGTCGGCGGGACGCATGACGGGCGTCTTCGAACGCGATAACTGGTCGCAGGATGCGCTGCTCGCGGCAGCGTTCGCGGGCTATGCCGGCCGCGATAAGATTCTCAGCGAACCTGCCGAGCCGGACACGCACGTACCAGACACAAGAAAGCCAGACGCACATATCACGGAGCACTAGGATGACAACTCAAACCACTACCCCGAAGACGCAGACGGAGCCGCCAAAAAGCGCAAAGCCGATCGGCACGCGGCTCGGGTTCTCGAATTACCTGGGCCTGCTCGGCGCGTTGATCGCGATGATCGCGCTCTTCTCCGTGCTGAGCTCGCACTTCCTCACCTACGATACCTTCAGCACGATCGCGAACCAGATTCCCGATCTCGTGGTGATGTCGGTGGGCATGACCTTCGTGCTGATCATTGCGGGCATCGACCTGTCGGTGGGATCGGTGCTTGCGCTCGGCGCTGCGCTGACCAGCGTCGCCGCGCTGCAATGGCACTGGA
>NZ_JBSIPA010000202.1:0-11045 GCF_053574605.1 Caballeronia sp. M23-90
TGCCTCGTGACCCGCGTCTGCGCGCCCGACGCGTTGCAGGCGGACACCGATGCGCTCGTTGAACGAATCCTCGCACTTGACGAAACCGGCGCGCGGCAGTGCAAGTCCTTCTTCCAGAACGCGGAGGAAAGCTCGCTCGAACACAACTTCCGGTGCGCGACGGAAACGCTGACGGTGTCGGCGTTGCGGCTGATGGCATCGAAATAACTGGTCATGCATTACGACAAACCCTCGATGGTTTGCAGGAGACGGAAATGAATGTGAATGCAGGCGCACGCCTGGACCGGCTGCCGGTATCGGGCTTTCACAAGCGCATCATGTGGCTGATCGGGATCGGCATGTTCTTCGACGGCTTCGATATCTACGTGGCCTCGACCGTCCTCGGCGCCACGCTGCAAAGCGGTTTTTCCACGCTCGGCCAAAACGCGCTGTTCGTGTCGCTCACATTCTTCGGCATGATGCTGGGCTCGCTGGCGACGGGTTTTCTCGGCGATCGATTCGGCCGGCGCTTCACGTACCAGACCAACCTGATGGTATTCGGCATCGCCTCACTGGGCGCTGCGCTCGCGCCGAACATGATGGTGCTGATCGCTTTTCGCTTCGTGATGGGCCTGGGGCTCGGCGCGGAAAACGTCGTCGGTTATTCGACGCTGACCGAGTTCGCGCCGCCCGCGTCGCGCGGCAAGATGCAGGGACTGATGGCCGTGTTCGTGGTCTCGGGCTTGCCGGTGGCGGGATTGATCGGCCTGTTTCTGATCCCTGCCATGGGCTGGCGTGCGATGTTCGTGCTCGGCGGGATCGGCGCAATCGGCGTGTGGTACGCGCGTAAATCGCTGCCGGAGTCCCCGCGTTGGCTGGAGTCGGTCGGGCGCCATCAGGATGCCGAAGCAATTCTCTCGAAGATCGAAACGGAAGTGAAGGCCGAACACGGCGGCACGTTGCCCGCGCCATCGCCGAAGCCTTCCGTTGCGCCCTCGCGTGCGCTGGGCTCGCTTTTTACCGGGGCGATGTTGCCGCGCATGATCGTTGGATGCGTGACGCTGGTGGTGATCAACACCTTGCTGTATGGCTTCGTTACCTGGCTGCCCACGTTTTTCGTTCATCAGGGTTTCAGCATTGCGAAGTCGTTCGGCTATGCGCTCGTGATGTCTATCGGTGCGCCCATCGGTTCGGGCATCGGCGCATTGACCGCCGACCGGTGGGGCCGCAAGCCCACCATCATCGGCGCATCTTTCCTTGCGATCATCTTCGGCGCTATTTATCCGTTCGTGAGCAACCCGGTCATGTTGCCGGTCGTCGGGCTGCTGCTCGTGATCCCCATTTATGTGCTGGTCGCCCTGCTGTTCGCGATCTACGTGCCCGAACTGTTCCCGACTGAAGTGCGCCTGCGGGCGTCGGGCATATGCAATACGCTTGGCCGGGGTGCGACCATCGTCACGCCGTTTATTGTTGTGGCGCTCTTCGGGCATTACGGCGTAGTCGGCGTGCTCGCATTGATGATCGGCTTGCTGGCCATTCAGATCGTGGTGGTGGCATGGCTCGGTGTGGAACCGACCGGCCAGCGCCTGGAAGATATTCAGCCGACGGACGCCCCCGCGCGTCTCGATGTCGGCGCCGATACGCGGGTGTCCCCGCTCAAGTAAACGGAGAAAGCAAGATGGATGCAGTGAACAAGCAGTTCCTGAGCGCGCAGTTGTTCATAGACGGGAAGTTCGTCGACGCCGCCTCGGGCGAGACCATGGACATCATCAATCCGGCCGATGGCGCGGCGATCGGCACGCTGTCGAAGGCATCTGCCGAGGATGTCGACCGCGCGGTGCAGTGCGCACACAACGCGTTTGAAAGCGGCGTATGGCGCGACATGCCGTTCCAGCAACGTGCGCGCGTGATGAACCGGTTTGCCGATCTGTTCGAAGCCGACCTCGAAAACTTCTACAAGCTGGAGACGCTCAACAACGGCCGGCCGATCGTCGAAACGCGTGCGCAGATATCGCGTTTGCCGCAGTTTTACCGATACTTCGCCGCGCTTGCACTCACGCGCCGCAGCGATGTGATTCCTATCGAAGGGCCGTATCTTTGCTATACGCAGCGCGTGCCGCTCGGCGTGTGTGCGTTGATGACATCGTTCAATCATCCGCTGATGATCCTGTCGAAGAGCCTGGCGCCTGCGCTTGCGACCGGTAACAGCGTCGTGATCAAGGCGTCGGAGCAGACACCGCTCACCACCGTTCGCCTCGTTGCTTTATTGCAGCAGGCGGGTGTTCCGGACGGCGTCGTGAACGTGATCAACGGCGAGGGTAAGGAAGCAGGCGCCGCGCTGGCGCGCCATCCGCTGATTGCAAAGGTCGTGTTCACGGGCGGCACGGAGGTCGGTCGCTCGATCGGTGAAGCGGCCGCGCAGACCTTTGCGCTGACGACGCTCGAACTCGGCGGCAAGGGCGCGGTGATCCTGTTCGATGACATGGACATCGATCGCGCGGTGAACGGTGCGGCGTTCGCGGCGTTTATCGGAGCGGGGCAGACGTGCGTGTGCGGCGCGCGCCTGCTGGTGCAGGAAACCATCTACGAGAAGTTCCTGGAGAAATTCCGCGCGAAGGTCGAGGCGATCCGCGTGGGCGATCCCGCCGATCTCAACACGCAACTGGGGCCGGTCATCTCCGGACGCTCGCGTGCGCGCATTCTCGGCATGCTGGAACGCGGCATTGCCGACGGCGCGAAGCTGCTTGCGGGCGGCGGCATTCCCGCGCATCTCAGCGAAGGTTTCTACCTGCAACCCACCGCGTTCTACGACGTCGATCCGAAATCGGAACTCGGCCAGGGCGAAGTGTTCGGTCCAGTCACGGTGATCATGCCCTTCAAGGACGAAGCGGATGCGCTGCGCATTGCCAACGACACTCAGTTCGGTCTTGCGGCGTCCGTGTGGACGCTCGACGTGGCGCGAGCCCACCGCGTGGCGAGCAAACTGGTGTTCGGGATGGTCTGGATCAACGATCACCACCGGCTGGACCCGGCTTCGCCTTGGGGCGGCTTCAAGAACAGCGGGGTAGGGCGGGAGACCGGGATCGAGTCGTTCGATCAGTTCAGTGAGCCGCGTGCGGTGACGGTCAACACGAGCGGCGTCACGGTCGACTGGTATGCCGATGACGGCCAGCTCAAGCGCCTTAATTAATCAGGCGACAATTTAACTTAAGAGATGGCCGGTCTTGCTACCGGCCTTTTCTGCATATTTTTCCTATCCCCGCTGATTCGTGAGACTGCAACGGCAATACATGCCTCAACTGTTTATATCAAGTTTCTAAATTGATCTAAAGAATCAAAACCGGTTTAACGTTTGCCCCGGATACTCGGACCCGCTTGCAGCGTGCATACTACGTCATACAAATAAAGCAATGAGAGAAAACCATGCACGGGGAAAAAAGGCCGCTTTACTACGTAGGACGCACGCTGCATCCGCCTTTGCGGGCGCGCCTGAAGGAACGTGCGTGGAAAGTCGAGGTGCTAGAACCGGGTTCGGTACCCAAAGCAGGGCCGCGGCAACCGTCGGCGGGGATTCTCGACTTTTCGTCGCTCGAATTTCCGGCGGACCTGCGTTACCTTCACGAACTTCTGGCAAGTTCGATGACAGGCTGGGTTGCGCTCGGCCATCGTGAAGACCTGGAAGACGCGACCGTGCGCGGCCTGATTCGCGATTATTGCTTCGACTACATCACGCTGCCCACCTCGGATGACCGCGTAGTCGATGCCGTCGGCCACGCGCTCGGTATGGTGGCGTTGCAGGTGAATACATCGAATGACGTACGCGACGGCCATCCCGAAGGCGAGATGGTCGGATCCTGCGAGGCCATGCTTACGTTGTTCCGCTCGATCCGCAAGGTCGCGATGACCGATGCGCCCGTTTTCATTTCGGGCGAATCGGGCACGGGCAAGGAACTGACCGCAGTCGCCATTCACGAACGCTCGACCCGGCGAGATGAGCCGTTCGTCGCTATCAACTGCGGCGCCATTCCCGCGCATCTGCTGCAATCGGAACTGTTCGGGTACGAGCGCGGCGCGTTCACCGGCGCGAATCAACGCAAGATCGGACGGGTGGAAGCGGCGAACGGCGGTACGCTTTTCCTCGATGAAATCGGCGACCTGCCGCTCGAAAGCCAGGCGAGCCTCTTGCGTTTCCTGCAGGAGCGCAAGGTCGAACGGCTTGGCGGACACGGGTCGACACCCGTGGACGTGCGCATCATTTCGGCCACGCACGTGGACATGCAAACGGCGATGATCGAAGGGCGCTTTCGCGCCGACCTGTACCACCGTTTATGCGTCCTGCAACTCGATGAACCGCCGTTGCGCGCACGCGGCAAGGACATCGAATTGCTGGCGAAGCACATGCTCGACCGCTTCAAGAAGGAAGCGAGCCGGAAACTGCGCGGTTTTGCGCCCGATGCCATCGCTGCAATTCACAACTACGGCTGGCCCGGCAACGTGCGCGAGCTGATCAACCGGATCCGGCGGGCAATCGTGATGTCCGAAGGGCAGCAAATCGGCGCCAGCGATCTCGAACTCGCCGATTACGTGGAAGTCGCACCGGTGTCGCTTGCGCAGGCGCGCGAATCCGCGGAACGGCAGGCAATCGAGCTTGCATTGTTGCGTCATCGCGGACGTCTCAGCGACGCCGCGCAGGAACTCGGCATCTCGCGAGTCACGCTTTACCGCCTGTTGACCGCGCACGGCTTGCGCGCGGACGTCAGCACCGTGCCGGCGCAGGATTCCCGGCCTGCGGCGTGACGCTTTATCGAGAAAACGAATCGGCACGAAAAGCTTCGCTTGGTCACACGGACGAACCGTATATCTTTGTGACAGGTGTGCAATCGGTCATGTCCCAGCTCGTTCAGATCCGCGCCGACCTCGCAAGGGGAACGGGCGGCGGGGTTCATGTCGCGACGCACGCGTATCATTGCGATTCGGTCGAGGGGATGGACCGGCTCTTGAGCGACGTCCGTGCAAGACGTATCAGTGAAATCAGTGTCTCGGAGTCGCAGTGGGGCGTCCGGCGGCTGGTGATCAACTATTTTGGCGCGTAGGTTTCGCATCTGTGCGCCGGAGATTTCGATGAGACACAAGACCCGCGGCGTGGTGATCGTGCCCATACTGATTGGCCTCGCGGTCGCTGCGGTCGTCTGGGTCGCGAGTTATCGCGGCGGTGGACCGAAACTGGTGGACACGGGCGGTTCGCCTTCGGCCTCGGCTCTGGCGGCTACCCCATTTGCCGCAAGCGGTTCAAGCGTCGCGCCCGCGACCCAACCCGTTGAAACAGCAAAATATTGACGCTTCAGGTCATGCATAAGCAAAGACCTATGATTCGTTAAACAATGTCTGATTATCGTGTACGCTTGGACGGCCTTAAGCTTGCTGGTTTGAGTTGCAGCAAAACTTGAGGCGTTCATTGCAATGCACAGCACGATCATTCTCTCCCATCCCGCCTGCCTCGAACATCGTCCCGGACCGCATCATCCAGAGTCACCGGAACGTCTGAAAATCGTGCTGGACACGTTGCGATCGCCTGAGTTTGCATCGCTCAAATGGCGCGACGCGCCGCTTGGCACGATCGAACAGGTCCAGTTGATCCACGATCCAGAATTTGTGGACGACGTTGCCCAAATGGCGCCGAGCCACGGCTACGTGCCGCTCGATGGCGGCGATACCGTAATGTCGCCGGGGTCATGGGAGGCTGTGATGCGTTGCGTCGGCGCGGCGTGTGCTGGCGTCGATGCCGTGATGAACGGGGACGCCCGCAACGCATTCTGCGCGACGCGGCCATGCGGTCACCATGCGGAACCATCGCGAGCGATGGGCTTCTGCATCTTCAACCAGGCCGCGATTGCCGCTGCCTACGCCCTGGAAACGTTCCAGCTTGAACGCGTCGCGGTCGTCGATTTCGACGTCCATCATGGCAACGGCACGCAAGCTGCATTCTTCAATCGCCCGGAATTGTTCTACGCGTCGAGTCACCAGTCGCCTTTATATCCGGGAACGGGCGCGGCATCCGAAACAGGCGTGGATCACAACATCGTCAACGTGCCGTTGCCGCGCGGCTGCGATTCCGCGCTGTTCCGCACGCGCATTGACTCCGGCATGCTGCCGGCGATACGCGAGTTCGATCCTCAGCTCATCATCATCTCGGCGGGTTTTGATGCACATCGGCTCGATCCGCTTGCGGGTCTGAACCTCGAGGACAGCGATTTCGAATGGATCACTACGGAATTGGTGCGTATCGCCGATACCGCGTGCGAAGGGCGCATCGTTTCGATCCTGGAAGGCGGTTATAGCCTTGAAGCCCTGGCTGCCGGCACGACCGTGCACGTGCGCGCGTTGATGGGCACTGTGGCCGATTGACGATTCATTTCGAGCCGCTGCGCTCGCCTGCCGACATGTCCTGCTGCGTCTTGATGAAGACGTCTGTCGGCACGTTCGGGACTTCCTGCGCCAGGCGGTCGAGTTCCTCGCGAATCTCGACGAAATCGTGTGCCGCACGCGTGTCCGGCGACCGCGCATAAATGGCCTCGAGCCTTCGCCTGATGGCGCCATAACGGGCGCCTGCCGCGCGATGCTGCTCGGCTCGCTCGGCATAGCGCAGGAACGTCTGCAGCGACGCCATCACCGATGCCAATACACTGACCAGACCGATCACGATCCTCACCAAAGGCGATACGCCTGTGGCGATCATTGACAAGAACGCGCCGGTCCCGATCAGGGCAGTCAGCGCGATCACCGAGACGCCCAGTCCACGATTGCGTCTGCCGAGCAGGTTGGCCATGTCGTAGTGACTCATCTGCGACTCGCGCGCGCGGCGGATCCACTTCAGCAAAAGAGAATCGGTATCGATGGCCGGCTCGTAGTCGCCGAGTGTTGACATGGGTTGGCTTCCTTTTTGTTCGCCACATGGACGGGTCATTATCGGGGATGGCATTGCGGCGCGCACGCCGGGACGAAACCCGGGGAATCTCTCGCGTTGCGGCTCGCTTAGATATTGTCGAGTCGTAGTTGCGCCAAAATTTCTTCGCAAACGTTTGGCCCGTCAAGGGCATTGACGGGGCACTGGCTCTATCGTTCTGCCACTACCGCCACGATGTTCGCCAGAACACGTTCGCTTTCGAAGCATTAAAACAAGAACGCAACATTTTCAGTTCGCCTCCGAATTTCGCATGCAAGTTGAAGCGGACCCCGCCCACACTGGGCTTTCGCCACACCAGAGGGGCTCGGCGATACATCGGGCGTCCCTCGGACGATCCAACTCAGCTCGATGGAACAGTTCTGCATCATTTTTAAATCGCCTGATGAATGGCCTGTCTGTAGGGGTT
Organism: Caballeronia sp. M23-90; assembly: GCF_053574605.1. Taxonomy (NCBI): domain Bacteria; kingdom Pseudomonadati; phylum Pseudomonadota; class Betaproteobacteria; order Burkholderiales; family Burkholderiaceae; genus Caballeronia; species Caballeronia sp. M23-90. The sequence continues at coordinate 7,350 of NZ_JBSIPA010000202.1, forward strand.
TATCCCCCTTAATTTCAACGTGTTTCAGCAGGCATTTAAGTCCGCAAGGCGCTACTGGCAAGGCATTCGGCAGACAAAACCCGCGGATGACATTCGTCGGATGGTTCCGCGCATACTTCCGCCCCAATGTTCAGAAGTGAAACATAAATCTTTTCGGGTCCTGTGTGCGGTGCGGCATATCCAGCCTGCCCCCTTGCTGGCATTGGGTTTCGCCCCTCTTGGCACGGTCCTCGCTAATAGTGAGGTGCAGCACTCGCTGGTGTCGTAAAAGCCGGAACGACAAACAGGCAATACGACAATCACGAGAACTGCTTACGGGGCTGGCCGCTTTGATGTTCACGATGGATGCCACCAGATGCATCCACTGAACTCAAGGCAGGCTGGAATAAAAAGTACGGCGCACAGCGCAAAAATATAAGAGAAGACCATCATGTTGACGCTTCAATCCGACCTGCACGGCAATCATCTTTTGGGCGCGCTTCCGGCGCACGAATGGCAAGCGCTCACGCCCCACCTCGAACTCGTTCAATTGCGTACGGACCAGTTGCTGTGTGATTCGGGACAGCGGATTCACTTCGTATATTTCCCGACGACCGCCATCATCTCGCTGCTTCACACGATGGAAGACGGGGGTTCGGCCGAGATCGCCGCGATCGGACGCGAAGGCATGACAGGTGTTCCAGTGCTGACGGGCGGCGACACCATGCCCACGCGCGTTCAGGTCCAGTGCAGCGGGTTCGCGTACCGGATGAGCGCAAGCGCCTTGCGTGAGCACTTCAACCGTTCTGATTTTCTGCGCCGCCTGATGCTGCTGTATATGCAAGCGCTGTTGACGCAAGTGGCGCAGACGGCCGCATGCAACCGTCATCACTCGCTTTCCAAGCAGTTGTGCCGTTGGTTGTTGATCGAGATCGATCGTACGCCGACGAATAACCTGCAGGTCACACAGCAGATGATTGCCGACATGCTGGGCGTGCGCCGGGAAGGTGTGACGGAAGCAGCGGGGAAGCTCCATGACGCGGGCCTGATTCACCACAGCCGCGGTTGCATCAAGGTGCTCGATCGGGCCGGTCTTGAAGCGCGTGCGTGCGAATGCTACGGCATCGTCAAGCGTGAATTCGACCGCATGCTGCCGCGCATGCGCCAGACTGAAGAAATTTGATGAGGGTAGCGAGCGAAACGACGGCCCCGGATTCGCGCAAGCCGCGAGTCTGGTGAAAGCCCGTTACGCAGCTTGAGGCAATGTTCTAACGTGAAGTATTAAGCGGGCCGCCCACGCGATACCGGCGACGCGCAAGCACTTCACTCATTTCAAGTTCAGCGGCTTCGGCATCTCCGGCCTCGGCTAGCGCTCGAGCCATCTGAAACGCTTCGCGCTCCGCTTCATTGGTAGGCTGCAGTTGTTCCAGCATGGCTTCAATGCGGGAGTGTGCGGTGCGAAATGTCGTCGATGGCTGTTCAAGCAAATTGGAACGTGTTTGCATGGCGCGTCCTGTCTGAAATTTCAGTGCTAGGGTTTTTACTAACCTTAGCACACGACATATTTATCCGTGCAAGACGTTAGGTGAGAACTGTTTGACCTGGCTTACGTGTTCCTTTCGTGCCTGACGATTACGCATCGTTTGTCTTTCGTTGTTCTACTGCGTCCAGTACGGCATCGGGGTTTGTCGCCGCTTCCAGCATTTCCGTTTCCCATCTTCGCGCCTGGCGAATTCCGAGACCTATCCAGATTGCCGTCGATGGCATTGGATATCCTGCGTTCGGTGTCGCTTTGAGGCGCCTCGTTTTGTGGCATGGCCGTGCCTGACTATCCGCGAAAATCTTGCCTGCTGTTTGTGCGACAAAAATCATCGGCGGACCCGACGGCCCCTCCCTGCGAGTCATGGAGGCATGCGCCTTGCGAATGGCCTGATAGGTGGCGAAAAAAGCTGTCGCCCGCGCCGCAACTGCATTCGTGCACGTTCGGCTCCCGCCGGTTTCAGCCCGCTCCCATCAACTCTCCATTAAAGGTTTCCATGACTGATCCACGCAACGTTGCACACGACAAGAAAGTACAGCAAGAGAAAAAGCATCACGGCGAGGAGATTGCTCCTGAAGCGGTTCATGCTCCACAGCCAGGGAAGAAGCCGCATTTGAAGGAAGATGAAAACAAGGCAACGCCATCGGACGATGAAACCGCCAGCTAGTAGCACATTCAAGGAGAAACTATGGCTGAAGTCTTGAATGTCATCGCCATCATGAAGGCGAGTGCCGGTAAGGAAGATCAGTTGAAGGGCTTGCTGCTTGACGCGTTGCCCAAGTTCCAGGCAGAGCCGGGTTGCCTCGCGTACACGCTGCTCAATGACCTTGAGCAGCCGACGCGCTTCATCACTTACGAGGCATGGGAAAGCGAAGCTGCATTACAGGCGCATATGAAGGCGCCCACACTTACGCAGGCAACACCGGTCATGAAAGAAATCTTGGCCGAGCCAATGGAACAAATACGCTTGAATGCGCTTCCCGGAAGCACGCTGTAGTCGTTCAATGCACCCCTCGCATGGGGCGACCTGCAATTCGCTTTAAATTACTCAGCCGGAGATATCATGGATTTCGCAACCCTGGACTCAACCATTCCCGAACCGCCGCCAGACGCTCCGAACCCCGGACCATCGCCTTCAGATGTGCCCGATGTCGGCAGCCCGGAGCCAGAACCGGATCAGCGTTGAGACTGCCGGAATGCGGGTCAAGCAGTCGTAAAGTGGCTTTGCACGTGTGTCGAGAAGACCGGCTGAATTCGTTCAGTCAGCCGGTCGTTCTCATGCTCGGGTTCCGAAGACTCGGTCATCTGGATCTCAACCTGCCATGTGCCCACCCGGCGCAGTGGCAAGCCGGAATTGCGACACACTTTCGATTAGCCGTCTGCCCTGGGTTTCGAGCGATTGCGAAGCGGCCGCAGCCTCTTCCACCAGCGCGGCGTTCTGTTGCGTTACCTGGTCCATTTGCGTGATTGCGAGGTTGACCTGCTCGATGCCACGGCTCTGGTCGCCCGAGGCAGAGGAGATTTCACCAAGGATGGTGGTGACGCGCGAGACGGCCTCTGTCACTTCTGAAATGGTGACGCCTGCTTCGTCCGCAAATTGCGAGCCTTGGCGGACGTTGTCAACCGACGTCGAGATGAGCCCCTTGATCTCCTTGGCCGCACTGGATGAACGCTGGGCGAGGCTGCGTACTTCGGACGCGACGACCGCGAAACCGCGCCCCTGTTCGCCGGCGCGCGCCGCTTCCACGGCGGCGTTGAGCGCGAGGATATTGGTCTGGAACGCGATGCCTTCGATAATGCCGGTGATCTCCGCAATCCGGCCTGAGTTGTCGCTGATCGCCGCCATGCTGTTCACGAGACGGCCGACGACTTCATTGCCGCGTGTCGCGACATTCGATGCGTCCGCTGCAAGCGTGCTCGCGAGCACGGCGTTCTCTGCATTGCTGCGCACGGTCGAGGTCAACTCGTCCATGCTCGAGGCGGTTTGCTGCAAGGACGCGGCTTGTTGCTCCGTACGGGAGGACAAGTCGATGTTGCCCGCGGCAATTTCCGGAATGTCCAGTTACCAGGCAGCGATCACCGCACCGGCATACTTCCCTTCGATAAACTGCTTGACTGCCGCCGAGTGATACGCGGCAACCAGCTTCGCAACCCAAGGCTTGTCCTTGTCGGCGGCG
>NZ_JBSIPA010000203.1:0-10981 GCF_053574605.1 Caballeronia sp. M23-90
CGCCACGCTCGCACCGGCGTGTGCGCTTACCGGCTGGCCGCAAAACGTCAACGTGACAGCCGCCGCGCTCATGCGTTCGTGCGCCTGAATGAGGGGAGGGGTTTCGTCGGTGCGCATTGCAGAGCCTTGCTTGACAACTAATTTCGTCGATGTTTTGATACTAACGTATACGATGCGTATACGCAAAACGACCAAAATAAAGCGGTCCGGAATTTTCCCGAACCACGCGCTGGTATTGCCCGGCAGTGTCCTTTCTGCCCTTCACCCATTTCGAACCGATGACGGAGTTACCGCATGAAATCCAGGATTGTCTTTAGCCGGGTATTTGCCGCGGGCCTTGCTGCCTTCGCGCTGCTTGGCTCGATCAACGCTTCGGCACGTTCGCTGGATGAGATCCTTGCGTCCAAGAAGATTGTGTTCGGCATCAACCCGAACCTGCCGCCGCTCGGCACCTATGACGCGAAGAACAACATCGACGGATTCGATGTGACGATTGCCCGGAAGATCGCGGATTCGCTCGGCGTGAAGCTGGAGATCGTCCCGGTCGGCTCGAACGACCGCGTGCCGTATCTGATGACCGACAAGATCGATGCTGTGATGGGCGGCATGACCCGCAACGCCGACCGGCTGAAGGTGATCGACTTCACCGATCCGGTGAACACCGAAGTGCTTGGCGTACTCACGACCGAAGGCAAGCCGTACAAGGACTGGACGCAGTTGAACGATCCGGCGGTGCGGCTGGTTCAGGTGCGCGGCACGACGCCGATCCAGTTGATCCAGGAGAAGTTGCCGAAGGCGCAATTGCTGATCCTCGACAACTATCCGGACGCCGTTCGCGCGATTGCCCAGGGCCGGGCCGATGCGCTGATCGACGTGCTCGACTTCATGTTGAGCTATACGAAGAACTATCCGACGAAATGGCGTGTCGTCGATGCACCCATTGAAGTGGACTACGACTGCATAGGCGTGCAGAAGGGCAATACCGCGCTGACGCAGCGGCTCAACATGGAAATCGGCACGCTGCAGAAGAACGGCTTTGTAGCCGCGAGCTGGAAGAAGTGGTTCGGTAGCGCCATGCTGCACGATCCGACCGCGGCACCCGCGGCCCAATGAATTGAGCCTGCTGCGCGAATGACCGGCGTTTGATCCACGGGTTTATCGGCAACCATACGCGCAGCCGCAATTCAACAAACGCTGGAGCAGTTCTTCGATGTCCCTGAATTTTGCACCCATTGTTCATCAATGGCCTTATCTGCTTGGCGGCGCGTGGCTGAGCCTGCAGATCGCCGTGCTCGCGTTCGCGATGGGCATGGCGATCGGCCTCGTCTGCGCCGCCATGCTGCGTTATGGCACGCCGTGGCTGCGCGGCATCGTTCGCGGGTATGTGATTTTTGCGACCAACACACCGCAGCTCGTCCAGATTTTCTTTTTGTTTTTCGCATTGCCGGAAATCGGCGTGACCTTGTCGCCGTTCACCGCCGTTCTGGTTGGCGCGACCTTCAATGCCGGCGCATATCTCTGCGAGATCCAGCGTGCAGGCTTTGAATCGGTGAGGCACATGGAGGTAGAGGCAGCCGAAGTGCTCGGCTTTTCGACCGCGCAGATCGTGCGCTACGTCATCGTTCCTCACGTCATGAAGGTCATGTTTGCGCCGCTCTCAAATCAGTTCATCGTGATGACGCTCGGGACGTCCATGGCGTCCGTCTTCGGTGTCGAGGAACTCACCGGGCGCACCTTCAACCTGAGTTCGCAGACGTATCTGTCAGTCGAGTCGTTCAGCGTCGCTGCGCTCTTGTACATCGTTATTACACTGATCGCCACTTTCGCCCTGGTGATGATCGGACGGCACCTGTGCCGCGCCAAAATCAAGGTCTTCTGATGTTCGCTTCTCCACAGGCCGAAATAGCGCAGCTTTTTTCCTATTACAACCTGCTCCTGCTGGCCCAGGGTCTGGCCGCGACGTTCGTGCTCTCGGCAATCGGGTGTCTGGCGGGATTTTCGGTCGGCTTCGTCGTCGCGGTCATTCGCGTGACGCGCGCGCGCGCGGCCGCCCCCTTGCGATGGATCGCCTTCGCCTACTGCTTCCTGTTTCGGCGCGTACCGTTTCTCGTGACCCTCATGCTGGTGTTCTACGCCAGCCAGTCTTCCGGTGCGAAGCTATCCACGTTTGCCGTGGCGCTGGTGAGCGTGTGCCTGATTGCATCTGCGTATCTCGGCGAAATCATCCGCAGCGGGCTCGAGTCGGTACACAAAAACCAATGGGACGCGGCACTGACGCTGAACTTCTCGTTCTTCGAAACGTTGCGCTTCGTGATCGTGCCGCAGGCATGGCGCGTCGTGGTGCCGCCAACCTTCGGCTTTTTTGTCATGTTCATCAAGGACACCGCGCTCGCGTCGCAGATCAGCGTGATGGAGCTGACTTCGGCGGGAAAAGTGCTTACGAACAAGGGCTTTTCTTCGTGGCTTGTGTACGGCACCGTGCTGGTCCTTTATTTTGCACTGTCATATCCGCTTTCACGGATCGGCAAACGTCTGGAGAGAAAACTTGCCGCAACTCGAAATCGTTGATCTGAAGGCTTCGTACGGACCGCATACCGTGCTCGAGCGTATCAATCTCTCGGTGGAGAAAGGGGAGATCGTGAGCTTGATCGGGCCGTCGGGCTCGGGCAAGAGCACCTTGCTGCGAGTGCTGATGGGGTTGTTGCCGCCGGAGCACGGCACGGTTCGCATCAATGGGCAGCTCGTGAACTATGCCGACAAGACGACCGTGCGCGCGTTGCGGGCCGAGATCGCAATCGTGTTCCAGCAATACAACCTGTTCCAGAACATGACCGTGCTCGAGAACGTGATGATCACGCCGCTCAAGATCAAGCGCTGGCCGAAGCAGGAAGTCGAGGAAAACGCGGTCCGCCTGCTCACGCGCGTGGGGCTTGGCCACAGGCTCAAGGCCTATCCCGACGAGCTGTCGGGCGGGCAGCAGCAGCGTGTCGCGATTGCGCGCGCGCTTGCGCTCAAACCCAACGTGTTGTTCCTCGACGAAGTCACCGCCGCGCTCGACCCCGAACTCGTCAACGAAGTGCTCGATACCATTCGCGCGCTGGCGCTGGAGGGCATCACGCTGTTTATCGTGTCGCATGAAATGAGTTTCGTGCGCGAGGTATCGTCGAAAGTCGTGTTCATGGCCGGTGGCCACGTGATAGAAACAGGATCCCCGAAGGAAATCTTCGATACACCACGAGAAACCCGCACGCGGGAATTCGTGAGCAAGATACTGCGCCATTGATAGTTATTGCGTCCCTTTACCCATGCATCTTCGCCAGACAACATGAGCTCAGACACTCTCAACGCGGCGCTGCTTGCGCAGATCGACCAGCACTTCGACCATGAAGTTTCGTTTCTCTCTGCGCTCGTACGCAAGCCTTCCGACAACCCGCCCGGCGACTGCGCCGGACACGCCGAAATGGCCGCGCTCGCGCTGGAATCATTCGGCTTCGAGGTTGAACGTCACCCCGTGCCGCAAGCCGATGTGACGCGCGCCGGCATGATCAGCGCGACGAATCTCGTGGTGCGGCATCGCTTTGGCGACGGCCCTGTGATCGCGCTGAATGCGCATGGCGACGTGGTGCCTCCCGGCGATGGCTGGAGCGCCGATCCATACGGCGCCGAAATTCGCGACGGCTGGATGATCGGGCGCGGCGCGGCGGTATCGAAGTCGGATTTCGCGACTTATGCGTTTGCATTGAAGGCGTTGATCGACAGTCATGCGCCGCTTGCCGGCACCGTCGAGTTGCACCTCACCTACGACGAAGAAAGCGGCGGCCTGATCGGTCCGGCATGGTTGCTTGCGCAAGGTATCGTCAAGCCTGATTATGCGATCTGCGCGGGATTCTCTTATGCGATCACGACCGCGCACAACGGCGCGATCCATCTGGAAGTGACCGTGCGCGGCAAGTCCGCGCACGCCGCGCGCCCCGACACCGGGCACGATGCCCTCGAAGCTGCAACGGCCGTGCTCAACGCGCTGTACAAACACCGGGAAGCGTTGAAACTGATCCGCTCGGCTACAGAGGGGATCGAGCATCCGACGCTCGTGGTCGGGCTGATAGAAGGGGGGATCAATACGAATGTCGTGCCCGACAAGGTGACGTTGCGCCTTGATCGCCGGGTGATTCCCGAGGAGACGTCGCGCGCTGTCGTGCCGCAGCTCACCGCGTTGATCGAGGCATCGGTTGCGGGATACGAGGGGATTTCAGTCGATGTCCGCGAAATCCTCGTCACGTCGCCGTTGCGGGCGATCGAGGGTGCAGAGCGCTTGTCGGCGGCGCTACAACGCGCCGCCCGGCAAACGCTTTCCCGCGATATCCCGACCGAGGGCGTGCCGCTTTATACCGACGCCCGGCTGTACTGCGAGGCCGGTGTTCCCACTGTCATCTACGGCGCGGGACCGCGCACGCTGCTCGAGGCGAACGGGCATCGCGCAGACGAGCGTGTGGCGCTCGAAGACCTTCGCGTGGCGACGAAGACCATCGCGCTCGCGCTTGCGGATCTTCTCGCGCCAGCATGACTGATCACGCGCCGCTGTCCTGACTCAAACGGTCGAGGACGTAGCGGCGCAGATTCTGCAAATGCGTGCGAACCGCTGCGCGGGCCGCTTCGGTGTTGTCGGCCAGATAAGCTTCGAGGATCGCGAGATGTTCTGCGCGGTCTTCTTCAATGCGATTGAACGGCGTGGTCAGTTCGAACAGGCGGCTGTTCGTGCGCACGACTTCAATGGTACGGGCGAGCACGTCATTGCCGCTCGCCTGCGCCATCATGGTGTGGACCTGATCGTCGACTTGCCAGTGCTCCTGTTCCTGGTGACCGCTGCGCAGAGCCTTGACCTTCTTGATCAACTGCTGGATCAGTTTTTTCTCGATCTTGCCGATCGCGAGGCCGATTGCTTCCGCTTCCAGCAGCTCGCGCACTTTCATGGCCTGGAAATATTCCTGGGCACTGACGAACCGCACCGAATACGAGCGGGCTCCCGCTCTTGCCAGCAACCCTTCGCCTTCGAGACGCAGCAGTGCTTCGCGCATGGGCGTGCGGGAAATGTTGAGCTCTTCGGCAAGGCGTCCCTCGACGACTGCGCCGCCACTGCGCAAGGCCTTGTCGAGAATCATCCGGCGCAAAGTCTGGTACGCCAGTTCGCCCAGTTTCTCTGGATTCGTTTGTAATGACGATGTCAATTTTTTCAGCGCTCGAGAACGTATCGGTATACGTATTGTATGCGATGCAAGCACGAGATTAAATCTAGTGGCATGCGCGGCTTTTCTTCGAGTAGACGGGATTGCTCGTCGTATTCTTCGCGGATTTCATGAGAAAGCTAGGTGTTTCCCCGAGCATGCCCAGAGGCATGGGTCATGCCGGTTGGTAAGGTTTCGTCATTTCACCGAAGATGTAATTGGCGAGTGCGAAATTTTCTCAAGCCCCTACGGGAAAGCGTTACAGCGATCCAGAAAGGCCGCCTGCGCCCTCCAAAAACCACTCCGGGCATTTCGTTGAATGCCATTTCGGAATCATGTCAGTACTAAACGTCGCTTGTTGCAGACCTCTGTAGATAGCCATAATTTTCGCAAGGTCCGAACGGATCGCTGCACATCCAATGGCATTTACAGGAGTCGAAGCATGGTTCAACGATATCAACTGTTCATCAACAACGAATGGGTCGACCCGGCGAGCGATACGTGGTTCGACTCGCTCGATCCATTTTCGGGTGAACCGTGGGCGGAGATTCCACGCGCGAATGAAGCGGATGTCAGCCGTGTGGTCGAGGCCGCCTCGGCCGCACTCGATGGTCCGTGGGGCCACATGTCGGCGACGGATCGCGGCCTGCTGCTGCACAAGCTCGGCGCGCTCATCGAAAAGCATGCGGACACGCTGACCGAAGTCGAAAGCCGGGATAACGGCAAGCTGCGCAGCGAAGTGGGCGGGCAGGTCCGCTACATGGCGAAATACTTCTACTACTATGGCGGCCTCGCGGACAAGATCCAGGGCGCCGTCATCCCCATGGACAAGCCGAAGGTATTCAACTACACCCGCTATGAGCCGCTCGGCGTGGTGGCGACCATCACGCCGTGGAACTCGTCGCTGTTGCTCACCGCCTGGAAGCTGGCACCCGCTTTGTGCGCCGGGAATACGGTGATCGCAAAGCCGTCCGAATACACCTCGGCCTCGCTCTTCGAACTTGCAAAGCTCTTCGTGGAAGCCGGTTTCCCGCCAGGCGTGTTCAACGTGCTGACTGGCTTCGGCAAGGAAGTGGGTGAGCCGCTCGTGATTCACCCGAAAGTCGCACGCATTGCGTTCACCGGCGGCGATGCGGGAGGCAAGGCCGTCAACGTGCTCGGCGCACAGCACTTCAAGCGCGTCTCGCTCGAACTGGGCGGGAAGTCCCCCAACATCATCTTCGATGACGCCGATCTCACCCGCGCGGCCAACGGCGTGATCACCGGCATTTTCTCCGCAGGCGGTCAGACCTGCATGGCGGGCTCGCGCCTGCTGCTTCAGGAAAGCATCCACGACGAATTCGTCGAGCGCCTGATAGCGATCAGCAGCAAGGCGAAGCTCGGCGATCCGTCGCTGCCCGACGTGCAGGTAGGACCGGTCGCGACCAGGCCGCAGTTCGACAAGGTCATGGAGTACATCGGCATTGCGAAAGCGGAGGGCGCGCGCTGCGTGTTCGGCGGCAATTCACGTTCGGGCGAAGGTTTCGGCGCCGGCCAGTTCGTTGAGCCGACCATCTTCGTCGATGTGGACAACAGCATGCGCATCGCGCAGGAAGAAGTGTTTGGACCCGTGCTCTCGGTGATCAAGTTCAAGGACGAGGAAGATGCAATCCGCATCGCCAACGATATTCGCTTCGGCCTTGCATCTGGTGTGTGGACAAAGAGCCTGCACCGCGCGATGTACATGTCCGAGCGCCTCAAGGCCGGCACCGTGTGGGTGAACAACTACCGGTCGACGAGTTTCACGACGCCGTTCGGCGGCTACAAGCATAGCGGTATTGGCCGGGAAGGCGGGATCGAGGCAGTGAAGGAATATCTCGAGACCAAGAGCGTATGGATCTCAACGGATCTCGACATGCCTGATCCGTTCGTCCGCAAGTATTGAGCGTTGGCGAAGTCGCACTGAGCAGGCCGGACCCCCAAGCGGGGACGTCTCGCACGAACGATGGAGAGGGAGACAGCGATGGAGAAGACGAACGGGCAGCAACGCTTCGACGTAGTGGTGATCGGCAGCGGCATAGCAGGTTTGTCGGCGGCGGTGGCGGCAGCGAACGCGGGTGCGAAGGTGGCGATTGTCGAGCGCGCGAACGAAGAGGAATACGGCGGCAACACGCGCTGGACCGAGGCGTACTTCCGGATGAAGAGCGAAAGCGAAGTGAGCGATGACTTCGAAGAACGCCTCATCTCGAATGCGGGGGACAACCTCGATCCGAATATCGTCGAAGCAATGGGCGGAGAGTACGCAACATGGCCGCCCTATGTGAAGGCGCACGGCATGCCGGACCCGGAACTGGTGTTCGCATTGTCGAGCCATGCGGGCCCCACGGTAGCCTGGCTGCGCACGTTCGGCATTCGCTCGATACCTTGCCGACTTACTTCGTCACAGCCGCAGCGCCGCGGCTGATGCCCGTCGGCGGAGGCCTCGCAATGATCGAAGCGCTGCTCGTGCAGGCGAAGAAGCTTGGTGTGGAAATGTTTTACCGCACCACGGCGCGCCATCTCGCGCGTGAAAACAGCCATGGTGACATGAGCCTCCAGGCGACCGGGCCCGAAGGCCAGGCGCTTGCGTTCGATGCGCGCTCCGTGATCGTTGCGTCGGGCGGTTTCCAGGGCAATCCGGAAATGATGACGCGTTATCTCGGACAAGCGGCAAGGTTCGTGCGGCCGGTTGCGCGCGGCGGCTACTACAACAAGGGCGAGGGCATCCAGATGGCGCTCGCGGCTGGTGCAGCGCCCGCCGGAGATTTTGGCTCTTATCATGCGGAGCCGCTTGACCCGCGTTCAGGCGCGACCGAAGCGCTGGTCATGAATTTTCCCTACGGTATCCTGATCAACCTGCTTGGAAAGCGCTTCGTCGACGAAGCCCCTGGTCCTGTCGATGTTCACTACGACCACATCTCCCGGGCGTTCGGCGAGCAGCCGAAGGGCAAGGTGTATGTGGTGTTCGACAAGCGCATCGACGACGTGCCGAACTGGAAGCGCAGCATCCGGACCGACCAGCCTGTGATCCAGGCCGAGTCTCTCGAAGCGTTGGCCGAAGCCTGCGAGCTGCCGGTGGACGCGTTCATGAAGACTGTCCGCGAGTACAACGCCGCCTGTCCTGAAGGCAGATTCTCGCCACTCGAAGTCGACGGGCTCGCGACACAAGGCCTCGAGATTCCGAAGTCGAACTGGTCGCGTCCGATCGGCACGGGGCCATTCTTCGCGTACCCGATCATTCCGGGCATCTGCTTCACCTACGGCGGCGTGAAGACGAACACGAGCGCACAGGTCATCGACGCCGACGGCCGTCCAATCCCCGGTCTTTATGCAGCAGGTGAGGCGGCCGGACTTTACTACCAGGTGTACACCGGCGCGACGTCCGTGATGCGCGGCGCCGTGTTCGGCAAGATCGCGGGCGAACATGCTGCGGCGCGTTCTTCGGCACATGCGTCGGCGAACGGGACGTAGCGTCCAGGCGCCGGTTGAAAGCGTGGAACATCCGACATAAGAGCGCCCTGCGAGGCGAGCAAGAATCAACGGAGACTAAGATGAAAGCGGTAAGGAAACATTGCGTGATCGGGGCGGCGTTGAGTACGGCTGCACTTGGGCTCTTCAGCGCGGCAGCCATTGCACAGCAGCCGGGAATTTCCGACGATGTCGTGCGCATTGGCGTGCTGACCGACATGAGCGGCACGTTTTCGGATTTCGCCGGCAAAGGCGCCGTGGAAGCAGTCAAGATGGCGGTGGAAGACTTCGGCGGAAAGGTGAACGGCAAGCCGATCGAGGTCATCTCGGCGGATCACCAGAACAAGGCCGACATTGCCGCGAGCACTGCGCGCGAATGGATCGACCAGAAGCACGTGGACATGCTCGCCGACAATTCCGGCTCGGCAACGGCGCTCGCGACCATCAAGATCGCCAACGATAAAAAACGCATCGCGATCGTCACGGGCGCGGGAACCACGCGCATCACCAACGAGGACTGCACGCCTTACAGCCTGCACTACAACCACGACACCGCGTCGCTTGCAAACGTCGCGGGCAAGTACATCGTCAAGCAGGGCGGCGACACCTGGTTTTTCCTCACGGCCGACTATTCGTTCGGTTATTCGCTGCAAAGCGATACCTCTGCCGTCATCACGGCGAACGGCGGCAAGGTCGTGGGCTCGGTCAAGCACCCGTTCAACGCGTCGGATTTCTCGTCGTTCATGGTGCAGGCGCAGGGGAGCCACGCGAAGATCATCGGCCTGGCGAATGCAGGCTCGGACACGATCAACGCAATCAAGTCGGCGCGCGAGTTCGGCCTGCTCGGCGCGGGCAAGCAGCAACTCGCCGGATTGCTCGTGCTGATCACGGACGTCCATGCGCTCGGCCTGAACACCGCTCAAGGCTTGTACATCACTGAGGGCTGGTACTGGGATCTCAACGACGAGACGCGCAAATGGTCTGCGCGCTTCTACAAGCGCATGGGCAAGATGCCCTCGGCGATCCAGGCAGCCGATTATTCGTCGACGCTGCACTACCTCGAAGCCATCAAGGCGACTGGAACCGATGACTCGGCCACTGTCATCAAGAAGATGGAAGAGACGCCCGTCAACGACATGTACACGAAAAACGGCGTGATCCGCAAGGACGGTCTGCTCGTGCACGACATGTACCTGATGCAGGTGAAGACGCCGGCCGAGTCGAAGAAACCCTGGGATTACTACAACGTGAGAGAGGTCGTTCCGGGTAACGAAGCGTATCCGTCGATAGCGAAGGGCAGTTGCACCTTCGCCAAGCAGTAGGCGAGATGCGTGCTCATCGCGCGAGCGCAGCCATGCGTTGGTCCGAGAAAGACTCGGCCGGGTCGCCTCGCCGACTGGTATAAACTTGATCGGTACATTGGGCGACTCGGTCACCATCGTCACGGGGTTCGTCTTTATCGACTGCGTGCTTGCGCAACGGCCTTGTCGACGAGACCATCCGGCAGGGAAGCAATGCGCAGAAAAATTCCGAGCACCAGCATGTTGATTGCGTTCGAATCCGCGGCGCGTCATCTGAGTTTTACCCGTGCAGCAGACGAATTGGCTGTGACCGAGAGCGCGGTCAGCAGAAAGATTGCACTGCTGGAGGAGTACCTCGCAGTTCAGCTCTTCAGTCGCGTCAAGCGCCGTCTTCAACTCACCGATGCAGGAAAGACCTACAGTGCTCTCGTGCAGCAAAGTCTCGACAAGCTCGAGATGGACACGACGCTCGCGATGGGCTACGACACGGGGCGTATAGCGCTCGAGCTGGCGGTGCTGCCAACGTTCGCGCTGAAGTGGCTGATGCCGCGTCTGGGGGAGTTTTCGACCCTCCATCCAGATATCACCATCAACGTCACCGCGCGTGAAGAACCATTTCTTTTTTCCGAAGAGGCATTCGACGCCACCATCCATTTCGACCACCCCGTCTGGGCGAATGCAACCACGACCTATCTTTTCACCGAAGAGCTGATTCCCGTGTGCAGTCCCGACCTGATCGGCGGACTGAAGTGCGGCGGCCCCTCTGATCTCTTCGATTTTGTGCTCATGCACAAGACGGGCAGGCCCGAAGCCTGGTCCCGATGGTTCGAGCTGGCGGGTGCGCCGAATTCGAAGGCGTTGCGCTGAAGTGGCTGATGCCGCGTCTGGGGGAGTTTTCGACCCTCCATCCAGATATCACCATCAACGTCACCGCGCGTGAAGAACCATTTCTTTTTTCCGAAGAGGCATTCA
>NZ_JBSIPA010000204.1:0-10968 GCF_053574605.1 Caballeronia sp. M23-90
AACGGCGCCGCTGATGTGCCGCAGGCCACGGCGAACGGCAACATCGCGGAATTGCAGCAAATGATTCGCGACGGCAAGGTAAAGGAATTGCGCACGACGTATAACGGCAGTTATGGCGCAAGCATGTTGTTTTACCCGGACGAAATGACTTTCTACATTGCGTTGTTCCAGCAAAAGAAATTCTGGCGCGTCATCAAGACTCAAGCCGACGCACGGGCGGAAACGGTTTATGCGGACTTTGCAAAGAATAGCGCCGCGCTTGCCGATACAGAAATCCGCCGAACCAAACTCGAGGCGGAAAAGAACTTTGCGGATCGGCTGATCGCGGTTCAGCAACAGCGCGCGAACCGCTTGCAGGCTGACCTTGAAGTGGCGCGTGCACAGCAAAGCCAGGTGGTGGACCGCCAGGCGGAGCAGCAGGAGGCAATCCGGTCGCTGCGTGCGGAGCAGGATTCGGCGCAAGCGCAATTGCGCGCGTTGCAAACCAAGGTGCAGGACCTGCAACGTCAGTCCGACACCGACCTGATGCCGTTGCCGTTTCCAAAGTAACGTGCGTCTGACGGAGCGAACGTTGTAGAGCGTTCCGCCGCTGCCGGTTTCCGGCAGCATTCCAAGTTGTGAAAAAACGGCTGCCTTCGCAGCCGTTTTTTATTGCTGCAACAGTAATAGCCTGCCAAAACTTTTCTTAATATTTACATTTAAAGCTTGTTTCCAAAGTCGTCGCGCGCTGTTTCATTAATTAGGAATTATCCAGTAAGGAATGCTTGATTCCACGTGCTAACATTTCGCGCGATTTCGGATTCCAGATCATTTTAGGATTATCCGAATCGAAGGCTTGAGGCGAATAAGGTGGCTGTGGAAATCGGGTAATTGTCTGATGGCCCGACCAGTACGCGTTTGTCTCGATATCTCAGTCACATGTAATTTCGAAACGGTAAACAGGATGTCTAATAAATTAATCGCTGCAGGCTTGTTGTCAATCGGCGCCCTCGCTGGCTGCTCCAGTGCTTCGGGTCCCACGTTCAACGCAAATCAGATCCAGACCGCCAATGGCGCGCAGGTTTATCGCGTGGAATGCCATGGTTTGTTTGAAGGCGTCGCTGAGTGCGTGAAACAGGCGCAGAAGATTTGCGGCGACAAGCCCGCATACAAGCTGGAGACCATGGAACGCCTGCGCGCTCCCTCGGAAGATGCTCTGGACCCGCGCGTCCTGACGTTCCAGTGCGGCGCACCGGCTCAACCGGAAGTGGCCCCCGCACCGGCTCCGGCACCCGTGCCGCAAGCGGCGCCGGAAATGCCGCGTCAGATCGACCTGAGCGGCGACGCGAACTTCGCAACCGACAGCGCCACGCTGACGCCGCACGCGAAGAGCACGCTTGATGAGTTCGTTGCTGCTGGTCAGAACGTTCAGTTGCGTCAGGTCGAAGTATCGGGTTACACCGACTCCACAGGTTCGGCATCGCACAACCAGCGTCTGTCGCAGCGCCGTGCGGAATCGGTCATGCAATACCTGAAGAGCAACGGTCTGCGCTCGCAAAACTATTCGGCGCAAGGTTTCGGCGCGGCGAACCCAGTGGCGTCTAATTCGACGGCAGCGGGCCGCGCGAAGAACCGTCGCGTGGAAATTCGCGTCAGCACGCAGTAATCGCAGCGGGCGTTTCTACCAACGCCACGACGTAAAAACCCCGCAAGCGCGTAGCGCTTGCGGGGTTTTGTGCTTGGGGCGACGCTGCCGTATGTTTTGACCAGTTAGAACAACGTGAGTTGAGCGCGGCCGGGGCCGCCTTCGAGCGTCAGCAAATGTTGTTTGCGCTCCATGCCGCCCGCGTACCCCGTCAGTTCGCCATCAGCGCCAATCACGCGATGACACGGCACGATAATCCCCACTGGATTGCGCCCGTTAGCCGCGCCCACCGCTCGCGATGCCCCCGGCGCATAGCCCATGCGGCGCGCGAGATCGCCGTAAGTCCACGAATTTCCGAACGGAATTTCCAGCAATGCCGCCCAGACGCGTTGCTGGAAGTCGGTTCCATTCAAGCGTAATTTGACGGAAAACGCGGTGCGTTCGCCAGCGAAGTACTCGGCGATCTGCTCCATCGCTTCAGCGATAACCAGCGACCGCGGCGCGCCGGTATCGATGAGACCTGCGGGAAAATGTTTCTGCCCGACGAAGAACAGGCCGGTGAGATGTTCATCCTCTGCGCGATACGCCAGATGGCCCAGCGGACTCGGTGCAATGTGACATTCAATCAACACAACAGTGTCTCCCATCGTTTATCAAGTCTGGATGCAGCTGGTTTGCAGCCTAGATAAACGGATTATCGGTCTTGCCGGCCGGTTTCACCGGCTCGGCGGCCAGTTTGACAGGCAGCGCGGCGTCGTTTCGCAGTGCATCGACGATTGCGTTAACGGCTTTCTGCAGCGCCAGCGCAGTCGCCAGCCCGGCCTTGTCGCGGGTGATCGTCAGATTGCCGGACACGGACAAGCGCGCGGGATCATTTGCGATCACGAGTGCGTCGCCGTCGATGTTGAGTGTGTCGGTATCGTTTGAGAATGGCTTAAACACCTTTCAGTCCTCCAATGCGTTGATCTTTCAGCGAGTCGGGAATGCCTGGAAACTGCAGCCCGCTCATGGCTTCCAGTTCGTGGACCGTCTTGACCGTGTATTCGTTCGTGGGCGTGTTGTCCACGACGACCGCGAACGCCAGCTTGCGTTGTGGCATGTACACCACCTTGTACAACTGGGTAGGCACCAGCACGCGCGACTCGCCGATGGTCTGCAACTGCCGTCCGGAAAAAATCGGTCCGGTCACGACATAGGCCTCGCCGGATTCTTCCACCAGCCGTCGCACCGCTTGCTCGATGCGCGACCAGATGCGCCGGTTGTTCGACGGGTTTTGCGGCACGACGTTCGCAAGCGAAAACGATTCGGCCATGCTTTTCTTGTCCCATCGGTCGCCGGCCGGGCTCATATGGCCGCGATCGTAACCGCTGCGCTTGTAGTCGGAGAGCGTGGCGCTGTCGCCGGGCGGCAATTGTTTATCGACGAAAAAGCGGTTCGTGCGCGCGTTGTCGCGAGCGTCGTCGATGTGTTGCGCCGTCAGATGTTCAGCCGACCACAAAGGCCCGTGTGTCACGCCGGAATGGAGGACCGCGAAATCGGAATAGCAAAGCTGCTGCGTCGATGCGCGCATCTTCGCGTTCACCACGATGGGCGCGCGGCCGTCCGGGCTGAACTGCGGGCAATCGGCCGCAAGCGCGGTCAGGGATAGCGTGCAGCCTAGCGCGGCCAGGAAAAGTGTGAAGCGTGTCTTGAACTGCGAGATGCGGATCTGCATGTGAAAGGCGGGATGGTCGTTTGTGCGAGGCGGCAGTATAAGCGCACGGTATGCGAAAAGCGTTCGTTAGCGATCAGCGCTCGCACACGATAAAATTCCCTCGCCGCGGCAGCGTGGCCCAAGCGCCCGAAAATGTCGGTCCTTCCTGTTTTTATCTGCGAGTTCTTGCGCCCATGACTGTGACCCGCCGCATGTTCTGCGCTGTTGTAGCTTCGGTTTCCTTGCTTGCATCGCCGGTGTTTGCCAACGCCGTGTCAACGGACGAGCCGGCATCTGCCACTGCGACCGCCACCGATAACGACGGTCCCGTCTACGGTCCCGAATTGCAGGGCTTCGACTATCCGTATCCCGTCGGTCAGTTCGCAATTTCATCGCAAAGGCAGGTCGTGCGCATGGCGTACATGGATGTGGCGTCGAAGAATCCGAATGGCCGCACTGTGGTCCTGCTTCACGGCAAAAACTTTTGCGCGGCGACGTGGAAAGAGAGCATCGATGTGCTGACGAACGCGGGTTATCGCGTGATTGCGCCGGATCAGATCGGTTTTTGCAAATCGACCAAACCCACGCGTTACCAGTACACGTTCCAGCAACTCGCCCGCAACACGCACGCGCTGCTCGAGGCGCTCGGCGTGAAGAAGGCGACGCTCGTGGCGCACTCCACCGGCGGCATGATCGCCGTCCGATACGCGCTCATGTACCCGCAGGAGACCGAGCAACTCGTGCTCGTGAACCCGATCGGCCTTGAAGACTGGAAGGCGAAGGGCGTGCCGTCGATTTCCATCGACGACTGGTATACGCGCGAGCTGAAGACCACCGCCGACGGCATTCGCAAGTACGAGCAGTCCACCTATTACGCGGGCCACTGGGACGCGCGCTACGAGCCGTGGGTGCAAATGCTGGCGGGGATGTACCGCGGGCCGGGCAAGGATCTGGTGGCGTGGAACTCGGCGCTGCTCTACGACATGATCTACACGCAGCCGGTGGTGTATGAATTTGGCCAGATCCGGACGCCGACCCTGCTGCTGATTGGCGACAAGGACACGACGGCGATCGGCAAGGATCTCGCACCTCCGGATATCCGGCCTACGCTCGGGCGATATCCCGAACTGGCGAAGCAGGCTGCGGCGGCGATTCCGGGCGCGAAGCTCGTCGAGTTTCCGGATTTCGGCCATGCGCCGCAAATGCAGGATCCGCAGGCGTTTCACAAGGCGTTGCTCGAAGGGCTTTCGGCGCGCAACTAGTTTCAATGCAATGCGCGGCGGTAAATGCCGGCCGCGCATTGGACACCGCCTCGAAAATCCACGTTCAAGAATCCGTGACCTGGCCTGCCGTGCACCAAACGGGGGCAGGGCGCGGATGACGCTTGGCATCGGCGAAATCCGGTCGCACCTGTTTGAAGCAGCGCCCCCGCATAACCCGCCAAAACAATGAGTAAAAACAAGTATTAAAAAAATGGCACGGCTGTTGCTTTATTGGGGATACTGAAACTACGAGAGCGTCGGACAAAAGGCGTGGCCAGGCGGCAGCATCTATACCGCCAATCCACCCACGAGCGGCATTCGCGCCGCGATCAAAAAAGGACGCACAGATGCAGATCTACGACGAAATGCGTCACGAAGAAACCGTGCGGGCGCACTACGCGCGGTTTTCCCGGTGGCTTTCCACGCAAAGCCCCGAAACCATCACGCGCAAACGCGCCGAAGCGGATCTGCTGTTCCGGCGCGTGGGCATCACGTTCGCCGTAAATGGCGACTTGTCCGGCACCGAGCGCCTGATTCCCTTTGACATGATTCCGCGCATCATCCCCGGGGATGAATGGCGCAAGCTCGAAGCGGGTCTCAGGCAGCGCGTGCGTGCGCTGAACATGTTCATCCGCGATATTTATCACGATCACGACATCGTCCGGGCGGGGAAGATCCCGGCTGAGCAGGTGTACACCAACGCGCAGTATCGGCCGGAGATGCAGGGCGTGGATGTACCGCTCGACGTTTATGCGCACGTGGCCGGTGTCGATGTGGTCCGCGCCGGCGACGCGGGCGAGTTCTACGTGCTGGAAGACAATCTGCGCGTGCCGTCGGGCGTGTCGTACATGCTCGAAAACCGCAAGATGATGATGCGGCTCTTCCCGGAACTGTTTGTGCAGAACCGCATTGCGCCGGTGGCGCACTATCCGGATTTGCTGCTGGAGACCCTGCGCTCCATCGCGCCGGCCGGCGTTGACGATCCCAACGTGGTCGTGCTGACGCCCGGCATGTACAACTCGGCGTATTTTGAGCATTCGTTCCTCGCGCAGCAAATGGGCGTGGAACTGGTCGAGGGCAAGGATCTTTTCGTCGATGAAAACTATGTCTTCATGCGCACGACCCAGGGGCCGAAGCGTGTCGATGTGATTTACCGGCGGCTCGACGACGACTTCATGGACCCGCTCGCGTTTCGCACGGACTCGGCGCTGGGCGTGCCGGGCTTGCTGACGTCGTATCGCGCGGGCCGTGTGGCGTTGGCGAATGCAATGGGCACAGGCATCGCCGACGACAAATCCATCTACCCGTTCGTGCCCGACATGATCGAGTTCTACCTCGGCGAGACGCCGATCCTGAACAACGTGCCGACGTTCCAGTGCCGCAAGCCTGACGATCTCGCGTACACGCTCGCGCATTTGCCGGAGCTCGTCGTGAAGGAGGTCCACGGCGCGGGCGGCTACGGCATGCTGGTCGGGCCGGCATCGACGAAAGCCGAGATCGAGTCCTTCCGTGAACGCCTGATCGCGCGGCCCGATGGGTACATCGCGCAGCCGACGCTTGCGTTATCCGCGTGTCCAACCTTCGTGGAATCGGGTATCGCGCCGAGACATATTGATTTGCGGCCGTTCGTGCTGTCCGGCAAGGAAGTGACGATGGCCGCCGGCGGCCTCACGCGCGTGGCATTGAAGGAGGGTTCGCTGGTCGTGAATTCGTCGCAGGGCGGCGGCACGAAAGATACCTGGATGGTGGATTAATCACTCGAAGGGCTACGGCCTCGAGCGTGGCGCGGTTTCAGCGCTGCATAACAACGGAACGCCATCATGATGCTAAGCCGTACAGCCGATCACCTTTTCTGGATGGCCCGCTACATGGAGCGGGCAGAGAACACGGCACGCATGCTCGACATCAACCTGAAGGGCATGCTGCTGCCGCAGACGCCCGAACAGATCGCGCGTGCGCAGCGCTCGGTGTTACGTATTTCGGAGCTCGAATCATTTTTCGAGCAGCGTTTCCCGGGTTCGGATTCGCTCGAAGACATGCTGCATTTCATGGTTGCCGACTCGGGCAATCCGTCGAGCATCATTTCGTGTCTGCACGCGACTCGAGAAAACGCGCGCGCCGTTCGCGGCACATTGACCACTGAAGCCTGGGAAACCATCAACTTCACCTGGCTCGAATTCGGCGAAAAGCTCGCCGCCGGCGAACTCGAAAACAGCCCGGATACGCTTTTCGAATGGGTCAAGTACCGCTCGAACTTGTGCCGCGGCGTGATGGTCGGCACGGCGCTTCACGACGACGCCTTCTGGTTCATCCAGCTCGGCATGTACCTGGAACGCGCGGACAACACGGCACGCATCCTGGACGTGCGTTTTGCCGATGCCGAGCCCAACTCCCGCGAAGCCGCCCGGCAACTGGAAGACTTCTATTACTGGACATCGATATTGAGTTCGGTGTCGGCGCTCGAAATCTACCGCAAGGTGTATCGCGATGTCGTGACGCCTTCGCGCGTGGTCGAGTTGCTGATCCTCAACGCGCAAATGCCGCGTTCGTTGCTGGCATCGCTCGATGGCGTTTGCGAGACGCTCGACAAGCTGCGCACGAACGGATCGAACGATTGCGAGCGCTTTGCCGGCAAGCTGCGCGCCGACGTGCTGTACACGGATATCCGCCAGATTCTCGAAACCGGTGTGCACGCCTATTTGACGCAATTCCTGAAACGGGTCGATGAGTTGGGTGTACGCGTGATGCGTACGTTCCTCATGTTGCCTCTCGCCTGAACGCATCCGTACTGGGAAAAATCATGCTTCTGACCATTCGGCATCACACAAGTTACCGTTACGCCGTGCCCGTGCAGTATTCCATTCAGCAACTGCGCATGACGCCGGCCAACGGCTCGGCGCAGATGGTGCGGCGCTGGCATATCGATACCGTCGGCAAGCTCGACGTCACTCGCGATGCGTATTCCAACACCCTGCATACGCTCGTGCTGACCAAACCGCATACCGAGATCAACCTGTCGGTGACGGGGCAGGTCGAGACCACCTTGCTCGACGGCGGCCGCCTCAACGACGGCCCCGGCCGGATTCCGCTGCAGCATTACACGTGTCACACGGCGTTGACCGAAGCCGATGCGTCGATCCGCGAACTCGCGCATTCTGTATCGAAGATCGACTCGCCGGCGGCACTGATTGCGCTGGCTGAGAACATCGAAGGGAAAGTGCAGTTCAAGGCGGGCGTGACAGCCGTCACGAGCACGGCGGCTGAAGCGCTGAAACTCGGCAACGGCGTGTGTCAGGATCACGCGCATCTCATGCTCGCCTGCTGCCGCTCGCGTGGCGTGCCCGCGCGTTATGTGAGCGGTTACATCGATCCGGGCGATGTGCCGCATGCCGCAAGCCACGCGTGGGTGGATGTGTGGCTCGACGACGTGTGGGTATCGGTGGATGTGACGCACGCCGCGTTCGCGAGCGGCCGATACTGCCGGCTCGCTGTTGCGCGCGACTACGAAGCCGCGGCGCCGGTGCGCGGCTCGCGGGTGGGCGGCAAGGAAGAGCGCATGAGCGTGGATGTATCGGTGCAGGCAATGGCCGATCAGTAACCAGGCGGCACCTTTGCTTTTCGCTCAAGTGCGCGCCGGATCTGCCGATATGTTAAAAGTAAATGAACGGTGAGTTTCGGCACACGTTTTTCAGCACCTTTCTGGCCCGGTCCGGCGAGAGCGCGCTTACAATACTGGTTTGCTTCTTTCAGGGATTCGACGGATGACTTATTGCGTGGCAATGCGCGTTGACGAAGGACTGGTTTTCCTGTCCGATACACGCACGAACGCCGGGGTCGACCACGTCAGCGCGGCCCGCAAGATGGCGGTCTTCGAACAACCCGGCGATCGCGTCCTGGTGCTGCTTGCGGCCGGCAACCTGGCCTTGACGCAAGCTGTCATGCAGTTGTTGTCGGAACCGGCTCCTGAAGACAAGCTCACGCTCTACAACGCGCCTTCCATGGCGGATGCGGCAAGGCTCGTTGGCGAAGCCGTTCGCGAGGTCCACAGGCGGGACGCGGCGACGCTCGCGGAATTCAGTGTGGACTTCAATTGCAGCTTCATTCTTGGCGGACAGATTCGCGGCGCGAACACGCGCCTGTTCATGATCTATTCGGCGGGCAATTTTGTCGAGGCGTCGCTGGTGAGCCCGTATTTCCAGATCGGCGAATCGAAATATGGGAAGCCGATCATCGATCGCGTGATCACGCCCTCCACGCCGCTCGATGAAGTCGCCAAGTGCGCGCTGGTTTCGATGGACTCCACGTTGCGATCCAATCTGTCGGTAGGCTTGCCGCTCGATCTGCTGGTCTACGAGAAAGACTCGCTGCAGGTAACGCGTTTTTCCACGCTCGATCACGACAACCAGTATTTCCAGATGATCCACCGCACGTGGGGCGAACGCCTGCGGCAGATCTTCGGCGAGATTCCGAATCCCACATGGGCCGATCCGGCCAATGTGCCGCTGCGGGCGCGCGAGACGGTATCGAGCGTGCCGCGCGTGGTGCACGGCGACGCGTTGACGCAGCCGGATACATCGGCGCCGCCTTTCCAGACGCTGATGCAGCCGGATACCGGACGATCTCAGCAGTAGGTTTTCCGCCGGATGCCGTAAAAAAAAAGCCCGCTGTCGAAAGACAGCGGGCTTTTTGCTCGATGGTCGTCACGTCTTGACGGTCGCACATAAAAAAACAGCCATCGACCTGGGGCCAATGGCTGTTTCTGGAATCGAAGCCGAAACCGGCTTCAGATCCAGCTTTAGAACTTGTGACGGATACCGACGATCACGAGTTCCTGGTTGCTCGTACCAGCGTAGCCGTACGAACCGATCGAAGCTTGCGCAGCCTGATCGACGCGAACCGTCTGGCCTGCTGCATTCGTCGTGTACGTAGCTTGCGTACCGCTTGCGTGCTGGTAAGCCGCTACAGCGTAGAAGTCCGTACGCTTCGAAACCGAGTAGTCCGCACCCAGCGAAGCCTGGTGGTACTTGGCCGACGTATCGCCGCTTGCCTTCTCGTACGTGTAGCCTGCGCCCAACAGCAGAGCCGGCGTAGCCTGGAAGTTCACGAACGCGTTGCCGATGTTGTACTTCTGCGTCGACGAGTATGCCGAATTGCCGTCCGGTGCGTACTGCGCATTGCTGTACGACGCGCCGACCGTTACCGGGCCGATTGCGTACTGGGCAGCAGCGCGAGCGATACCGATCGAGTGAGCGGTCGTGTAGCCGTTGTTGATCGGGCCATCGAACAGCGAATCCGACGACGGGCTGTTCCATGCCGGTCCGCGGCCAGCGCTCGGGTTGCTCGAGTAGAAGTAGCCAGCAGCCAGGCCCAACGGGCCGTTGTTGTATGCAACTGCGCCCGACCACGTCTGGCCTTGGCCAGTCGTGCCAGCGAGATTGCTGAAGCCGTACAAACCTTCAACTTGCAGGCCGGCCCAGTTCGGCGACACGTACTTGACAGCGTTCGACGTACGCAAGCTGTTGTCGTAGTTGTCTACGTCGCCCGGGGTTGCGAAGGCCGAACCGAAGTAGTTGTCAGCCGTGATGCCTTGCACCATGTCGACCAGCGGGTCGTATTGACGACCGATCGTGACCGTACCGTATTGGTCAGCGGTCAAACCGACGAACGCTTGACGGCCAAATTCGCGGCCGCCCTGGCCAAGACGGCCTGTGCCCACGTCAAAGCCGCTTTCCAACTGGAAAATTGCCTTCAGACCGCCACCCAGGTCTTCCTGACCCTTCAAGCCCCAACGATCGCCCGACAGGTTGCCGTTGATCATGCCGACCAGCTTCTGATTGCCTTGTGCGTTGTGCACGTAGCCGATGCCCGAGTCGATCACGCCGTACAGCGTCACGCTATTTTGCGCTTGGGCTGCGCCAGCTGCGCCGAGCAGTGCCAGCGAAAGGGAAGTCAGTGCGAAACGTTTCATCGAGTTCTCCACGCGAAGATTTAAATTCGTTGTTGCCGGCGCAGAGAATAACGCAGCGTTACAACAGTGAAGAACCAGAAAATAAAACGTGTCTCGAAAATCAGACACTTTGCGCGTTGAACAGGAAGAAGCATTGCAGTCAAGCCTGTCAAGGGCTTAGCGCGGGATTCATCTATTGAAATAAGCGCGACTGGACTTTCCTGCGAAAGTTCCCGTTAATGAATGGCCGGTAGAAGTCGGTCCAAATCTTTATTAGTTTTTTACTAATTCAGCGTTATAGCAATACGTTATGGCGTATTACTCGATACAGCCTTTTTGAAGAAAGCCGGCACCGCAGAACGATGCCGGGCATTGCCCCTTTAGTCCATGCGCGGCGGCTGATCCCGCCCCGACAGCAGCGCGAGCGCAATGCCTGGCATCA